>NZ_JBMWDP010000010.1:0-132426 GCF_049545505.1 Stenotrophomonas sp. NPDC077421
ACACCTGCCCAGTACGCCGCGCAGTTGGCGACGAAGAAAGATAACATCAGCACCGGACTCTAAACCCGCTCACTACTCAAGCCGGGGGGACGTCGCATCCGCAATAAGCGGCATGGAAGACAAGCCCGCAATCAGAACGCACTAACCCTTCGCGAATCAATGAGTTCCAACACTCACCCAAACAAAAAGCCCCGACCTAGGCCGGGGCTTTTGCTGAACTGGTGCCGGAAATAGGAATCGAACCTACGACCTACGCATTACGAACCCAGCCGACTGACTCCGGCGAGCGATCTAAGCGACAAGCAACTGATTGCACAAGCCCGACTCAGGCCGAGCGGACCGGCATGGACCGTTGCCAGCGGCACGTTGTACGGGGCTCGCACGGCAAGCTCCCAGGGGGGCTGTTCCGAAGACTTGCCGGAACTGGCCGCCTGACGGTAAGCGCCAACTAAGCCTTGGGCTGAGGACATCTCCATCTCGCCAGTCCCAGATGCGGACGAGGATGAGGACACTCCTTATCTATAGGGGCACTCCGTCGCTGAACCCCACACCGAGGAGCGTCGCATGACCAATGCACGTACACCGAGGGAACATAACCTTTACTGCCAGTTCTCTAGGACCCAGCAATGCGGCAGGTAAGCTCACCGTAAGCCAACGGCTCTTCCTAACCCGGCCCTCTCGCCTTGAAGAATGGCTCAATGGACGCCTTTCCAGCAATGGAACCACCAAAATGCTCCGTCATTGCAGACGCGAAAGTGTCCATTAGGAGGCACCTATCAAAGCCAGGGGGATGCTGCACCAACAGAGCGTCGTGCATGGGGACCTTAATCTTCACGCCAGGCAAGCTTGCAACCTTCAAGATCGCCTTCTTAAATATCAAAGCAGCAGTCCCCTGCACCACCTGACTCACCGAAGAGCGGCACTCCTTCGGCGTCAAAGGCCCAACCAGTTCACGCTGCAGGTAGTTCCCCATCGAGGTGCCAATCCTGCCGTTCTTCTCGAACTCCGCGTTAATTGACCTTTTCCACTCCTCAAACACATTGAACTCAGTAAAGAATTGCTTTGCGCTCAGACGAGTGCCGCCCGATGCAGAAGCAGCATCAATCAGAGCTTTCTGCCTCATTCCATATGCATATGACAAGAACAAACGCTTAGCGAAACCACGCTTTTCGTCGCATTCGAACAAACTGCGGGAAACCTCCAAATAGAGATCACCAGAAGAGTAGAGACTCAACATCTTCGGGTCAGAAGACAAAGCAGCCATCACACCAACTTCAAATTGATCGTAATCGACGTAGCTAAGCTCCATTCCCTTATCTGGGATTATGACATCCCGGTAATAGCCCGGAAGACCTTGGAGCGCTGGATCCCTGAAGTATATCCTCGAGGTTACCGTAGCTTGGGAGTCAAGAATAGGAAAGACCCTTCCCGCCCCTACAGACAGTCTATTCAAAATTGACCGACTAGCGTGAATGCGCTTAAGCTCGATCAAATCATCTCCAAAGCCGTCCTGCATCGGAAGCAGCCGGAGAATGTAATCAAGCGAGACCCCTGACATATCAAATCCACGAGACTCCAACCTCTCGACGACCACATCATCTCGTGGAACCTCATAAGGAAGCTCATGCTTCTCAGCGAATCGCTTCAATGTCAAGTAATAATCAACGTCGACCGTTTTCTTATGTTCGCGCAGCTTGGCCTCATCAACTCGAATCCCGTGTACAACGCAGGAGGTGAGCTCATTGAAAACGGGAAGCTCCACATCTATTGCACGCTCAAATTCACCTTTACTTTTTGCTTGCCCCAAGAGCTCCGTCCAATGCCGGCTGAGAGCATCACCTATCACAGCAAGAGTGCTGGCATCTAGCTCAGCCTGCCTGTAAAAGGCAGACAAATAGCTATCAACGACCGCCTCGTCACAAAACCCGAGCAACGTTTGGCGAACATCCTGACGTTCCCTTACCGCCTTACTTATTCGTCGCCCTGACGTCCCACGCTCAAATTCAACAACGTCGACAACACTCACAGGAAGCTTGCCCGCAGACCTAAAAATAGCGGGAGAAATCAACCAATAGTCGTGACATACCAACCGCACTGTCATCTCGACGATTTTATGCGCATCCGTCTCGGTCAAGGCACCATCGGACCAAAGAAAGTAGCGATCTCCACCGCGCTCCGAGAAGTCCTTAAAAAATATGAGAACGCCTGATCCATCAGTCATACACACTTATCTCGTCATAGAAGGAAACGAGGTTGGTCGAACGAGGGATGCAAACCAGAGACCCCTGCTTTGGCACATAAGACTTCGCTCTAATCGCGGTACCCTGGACGCGAATTCCTAGCTTACCGAAGAGCGGCCTAAGGTCCTCCTTATCAAACTCACGAGTTGCGAGCAGCAAATATCGCTGGTGCTGATAGGACCACTCACCACTGAAATGCTCGATTGCCTGCTTTAACGCCGCACCCCCCTCCCTGACAGATGCCAAGTACACAAAGATTGCTGGAATCTCGGGAGATGCCAAGTTCTCCGCAACTTTTCGCTCAGCCAGTGCAACAATAGCGTCAGTCTTGTACTCCTTCAGCGCCAGCAGCATCCATAGGTGATAGTTCTGCCAGGGATGAATTGAGATGACGGAATCGAGCATAAACCTCTCGATTCGATGGAAGCTTTCTTGAGATATAGCGAGAAATGACAGCACTCTACAAAACTGATCAGTGGAGACCGCTTGCGTCTCAAGGCTGTCTATCACTAGATCGACCAGCTCGCCTGCAACATCGGACTCGTCGACAAACATTCCAGAATCAAGCAAAATCTTAAGTCTATTTACCGCGAAACGAAACTGACGTAGCTGCGTATCCCCGGCCTTTATGAGATCCGCGAGCATACCAAAGACGAGAGGCACCGATCGCGAAATGATACGCCTACTCCTCGATTTCCACATGGCGTCAATTGCTGCGCTACGCGAATCAGAGACAGGGAAGAAATCAGACACCCGCTCATGACCAAGATTTATTATTTCCGTCTTGGATGAATTGATATTCATCCCTACGGCGCGAAGCTCAGAAATAAGATCTGCAACCGCTTTTCGAGCGCGCCGGTCATCAGCACAAACAATCCTTATGTCATCGACATACCTAAAATAATCGTAACCCATAGAAACCATTCTATGATCGACATCTGAAAGAACCACGTTCGCGATGAAGGATGACGCATCCCTGTTTTGCGGTAGGCCGTGCCGATCACTATAAGACCACTTCTCCAGCAAGGAACAGAGTGTCTGGACAGCGTTTCTAATATGCAACTTCGCTTGGCCGTCCGCCTTGATGAGCGGCAATTTCGAAAGAAACGCCTCGCGAATCAACTCAATCGATATGTTCTCGAAATAATTTATTAGGTCAGTTACCAGTATTATTTTGCCATCAACCAACGATGAATGCGTTATCCCCTCAAATGTCTGCCAAAGCTCGATCCGACTTTTGAAGAGGCGCTTCTCACGAGAACCTTCAATATAATGATCGCGCCAACGATGACCGAAAACTCGGGTGGACAACAGCGGGTCGTAATATTTTATTAGGAACGTGCAAATAGACTGATAAACAAACCTGTCATAGAAATCAGTCTCGAGCGCATACCTCAAGCCGAGACCTTTCTTTGGGACATCGCACAACGTTCGCGCGACACCCGCGTACTGACCATTTCCTTCACTAAGCAGCCCTGCGAGAACCGCCTGAAGGCTATCTTTTTTTTCAAAGAGGTCCCGGTACCCGAGCACGTCAGAGAACCAGTCATCGCGCATATCTTGGTTCAGATGCTTCAGCACGGAATCATGATCAATCGGAAATGAGAGGAAGCCCCCGTGACCCGAGGGCTCCGTCGCTGCCCGACGCTCATTCCGGAGTTCTTCGCCCTCTTTGCCCTCTTCGATCATACAATTCCTTCTGCGGACTAAGTCATTAGCTTAGGGCAGAGGATATCAGGCTATTCAAACGGACGCCCCGGTCGAACCAGCTCCGTCCGCAGCCTGCAGCCACGGTCCATCAGTGGCTGCCGCTGCCCCTACTGGCAGAGCGAAAGCTAACGTTTCGGCTACAGGCGTGACACTTGCGGTACCGGCCATACCTCCCGTCCCTGGCTCGGCCCAACAAGCCACCGCATTCGCAAACCAGCGGGCTGCGTCCTTGATCCCAGCGCCACAGCCTCACAGTGGCAATCAGCCCAGGGATCACCGACGCCGCGATTGCCAACGCTGGGGCCCAGCAAGCCACTGCGTAGATCCCTGCGAGCAATGAGCTTTCCCGGATCATCCCCAACGGGAGCATCAACAGCAGCCCTATCAACAGCGCTCCCACTACGGGCGCGTACATCTTGCCATCATCCAAGTCCAACGGTCCATGTGGTCATCCCGGCGATTGTTTAGCGCATCCTTGAAGATATCGGTCGCAGAGGATGAGACTTGACCCGCACCCACTTTTCGCCGCCCCTACAAGGTGGAACACCACCGCACGCTTCATACATGGCGCCAATCTTTGCTATTGCAGGCACCACCTGAAGCACCGCCGCCCGCGAGTTGCAGTTTTAACCGCGGCCGCATGTGCTTTGATAGCGTTTCGCATGGGGCAGACGCCTGCCTGCATGTCTATTGCGCAGTGCTTCTACGGCTGAGCCCGCAAAGAACCCAACGCAGCACCACGACCAAGTGCGGCACCGTTCGACAAGCTTGCGGGAAACAACAACTGACGTCCTCGCTACAGGAGCCACGAGACTGCGCTTGTGTCATGTGGATCGTCAGGAACGCTGCATACTTGGGCGAGCAATCTGTACGTCAAAGTAATCGCCGGAACGTTGCACCCATTGGGCGCTTATCAAATGCACGCCAGGCCGCACCAGAAGCTCGCTGAGCGCACCACAGGCGCGACCAGCGACACCCCTGCACAAACACCGGAAGAATTCGCCTCAGAGACTCACAGAAGCACCAGCCAGGAGCTAGCTATTCGCTCTCAGTACAATCCCGGATATAGTCTCTTGCGCGTCCCCGAAGGGGCGCGCATCTGGACCCGAGGCGCGAGGGCCGAAGGCCCGAGTACCTCTGGGTCCAGGCAAGGGACATCCAGCGAGACAATCGAGTAAATATCTACCTTCTCGAAGAGAAGGTAGTAGCTCTTGATCTAACGCTCTTATGGGGGCGCTGACATTTCCTATGCGGGTTCAACTCGCAGCCCTGCAGAACCGCACTATGCGGCGAGCTCGTTTCGCTTCTTGTCACGCCTCCTCCGCTGACTTTCTCGGTCCTGCTGTCGCCTGCGATCAGCGCGCGGATCGCTCGAACTACCTGCTGCGTTCAAAGCTTGCGTTCCCAGTTTTTTCAGGGCCGAGCACTGCGTTACGAATGGGCACACATAACAAGGAGACTTTTTCGAGCTTGAGCGATTTCCAATGCACGCAGGAACATAGCTTTCAACTGCATCCGTCTGATTGGCAGGATCAGAAGTCAATGCCATTGCGCTCCGCACCAAGTGCGCCTCGAACATCGCCGTAGCACGCGCCTCTGTCAACGGACCATTGGCTCCAAGATATCGCGCCAGCCGCGCAGGCCTGTCCTTCGCATGCAGCACATCGGCGTGCAATGCCCGCATTGCCGCAGCATGCACAGGGTCTTCCCCCAGGGGCTCCGTAAAGAAGCGTCGATCCCAAGTAGTAAGGTACAGGCGCTCACCCATCTCATCCCATGTGGGATGACCACGCATCCACCCTTGGAACAACTTTCCCGAGCAAAGCTGATTTGGCAGCGGGGGCTTCTTGGTCTTCCGCCCGTACAACCACCGTTCGATGACTATGTCGCAGAACAGATCGTACGGCATGCCAAGCTCATCCGCCTTCTGGCGGGCCTTCCAAAGGCAAGTCATGTCCTGCCGGTCGTTCATCGCGAAGCTCGTCTTGCAAGGCTGTTTGAAGGGCGCTTCTGATGCGTCGAAGCGGCGGTCCCATGCAGCACGGTACGCTTCGATGTACGCTTCAGTGAAAGCCTGTGTTGCTTGCAACGGCGACATGTACCGGTTCCCTACCCAGCGAGTCGGCATCAGCGATGGCTCAGACGCGAGCAGGTCCTTGTCGATGTAGGTGCGCTGAAAGCTGATCTCGCCCACTTGACGGGCCGTGGGGCTAGCCAGCCCCAGCACTTTTTGGTACACGACCTCCCTGCGCTGGGCGTCTGCCATATTTTTCACAGACATCTTTTTGCGGGCCGGGTTGGGCCGCTTTGCTTTTCCAGTTCCGCCCGTTGCTTTTGACCTCTTGATCTTTGCCATTCTCCAATTCCCCTAGATAAAGACAGCGTTATACCGACCGGCTTGATGAAATCACCGGTTTGTTGAGATTTTTTTAGCGAGCCTGCCCACACGATGCGGGGAACCAACCGATATGGACCAGTGGCACGATGTGCTCCTTTCGCACACCAGCGTTCACTGCGCCAAATCCGGACGAGCCACCTATCGAACCTGGCACTGCTCTGTCGGACCGTCCGACGATATTGCTGGATGCGGATGGCCCTTCCGCATCCAGCACAAAGGCCGCGTCGTCGCCCCTGATTGGATTACTTAGCGGCTGACGAGATCGAGCTCCATCACGTGCAGCTGCACCTCAGCGGAGACGAGCATGGCAGGCGTGAAGCGCTTCTTGCCGCAATGCCGGAGGTAGTTCATCGCGGGTCCGACGTAGTCGCGATATTTGATTCCCGTCATGTCAACCATCTGACGCGCCTTCCAGATCGAACGGAACATCGATTCTTCACAAACACGCAGATCGAAGCGGCGATCAGTAGCTCCCGTGTTGAGCTGAATCACCTTTGCGAACTCCATCGTTGCCTCGAACGCAGTCATATCGCGACAGGCCGAATACCGGCGCGCCTTGCAGCCACCTTCCTCAGAGAGCGATTCCGGCCCCATGATTTCCTCGGCAATGCTGTACTGGGCAACGCGAGATGCCTCACTACCCTCGCGCTGCGCAGCAAAGAGGCGGGTCGAACGGTCGATGCAGCTGTTCTTCTTCACTAGGTCTTCCTTTCTTTTGTCGCGGTTGCCGGCGGCATCCGTCGAAAGCAAGATTGCCAAGCTCAAACGCGGCGGACCCGTTGAATTCAACTATTCGACCAACTTAAGATGTGGCATGAGCCAACTGCCACACGCCGAATTCAAAGCGCTAATGATCTTGATCAATGGACTTTCGAGCGATCTCGAGGCCCGCTTGAAGACATACAAGCTCTCCACCTCCGCTTTCCTGGCACTAGATGCGATTGCTCGGACAGAAGTCGGGAATGCGTATCCGATGACTCGTGCCAGTCTTGCGAAGATGATCAACACAACACCCGGATCAATGTCGGTGCTCGTCTCCCGCATGATGCGCGACGGACTGATATCAGAGACATCACTGAACGACCGAGCAAAAGGGCTTGCTACCACCAAGTTAGGTCGCCAGATGTTGGCCGCAGGATCGGTCGCTTGGGAGGACACCTTCGACGGCCTTAGCGAGGCGCTCTCGCCCACGGCGAAGAAGCAGCTCCTACAGACCGTGGCTAAGCTGAACCTGATTCGTAAGCATGAACAGGATGAGGAGCGCAGGGTCGCTTACATGCGCACACTGTCGAAGAAAGAAACGATAGAGGCAGTAGCAAAACACCAGAAGGAGTCGAGGGCCGCTGCTTCTCGCGCTCGTGACGAATTTGACTGACGCCACCTGTATGGAGTGATCCGACCGACACCCCTGCTTTGGCGAGTTTCCCCTGCGAAGTCCGCGAACCATCTAGGACTTCGAGCTAGGACTTCGAGCATTGGACGCAGATCATCCGCATCCGCGCTTCAGAATCAGTGCTCGCAGATGCGCGCCAATCGCGGCACGACGCTAGCTTGGCAGGGCCGCCACACCCCTGCATCGGTAGCCCTCGGGCAGCCCCAGGTTGGCCGATAGAGCGATCCTAGAGCATCCATTCTGCGCAGCTAACTCAGTGACTGAGACAGCAGCCAGGCGACACATCAGCTAGCATAAAAAGGCCCACTGACGTTGCCATCAGCGGGCCTGGTTGCGGCAAATCTAGTTGCTCAGCGAGGGCGAATGCCCAAGCCCAGCAGCACAGCCCCAGCGATAGTCAGTGCTTGCCCTACTGCGAGCGCATGCATGTTGGCAATGTTGCCGTAACCGCTTGCTGAGGGGTTGATCAGGAAGTAGAGCCCAATTGCGAGTGCAACTAGACCCAACGCCACACACGCCGCTGTCGAGCCACGCTCTTCCCGGGCGTTCGCACTCACACGATTCGATTCAATAATTGCCTTGGGCAGGTCCGCATAGCACTTAGGACACTTCGCGGATGATCTGCCCGAGGGGATCGCAGCATGACAAGCCGGGCATTGGTAGAGATTAATTACTGAATCGCTGGTTTGCACGTTCTCTCCTCCATGATTGGATGTACTGGGGTTTCTGACGTCAGCCGCCGGTTGAACTACCCGTCTGAGCGTCCTTGACCAGAGCACGCAGCGCAGCGCGCTGCTCATCATCCAGACTGTATTCGGTATCACACACCCGGACCTCGATCCTATTGGCACCGGCGAAGGCCCCTGCTTCTGCCAAGGTCATCTTCTTGCCGAACGATAGGATCGCGTACTCGTGGCGATTGAAAGCAGGCATGTCGTTAGGAAGCGAAACAGCCTTCCCGTCCACGAGCATGTCAAACCCTGTACCGGCACAGCGAACGTCATAGGACATGTTGAAGGTCACGATTGCCGACACCGTAAAGGTGTCCGCCTTCGTCACAGGGCGGTCTCCGTCCACCGCACTACTCAGGCTCAGAGAAACGCCCCTACTGGTCTTGGACAGCTCCGATAGCTGCACTTTGGCATCGTAAGAGGTTCGATCCTTGAAGCGGTCATATGACCGCTGCCCCTGAGCTACGACCTCCCCTGACGCAACAGCGGTCAGCACCAACGACATGACGGCAACAAGCGCAATCCGGTTCTTCATCTCAACGTTCCCGACTGAGCGCTGACGGGCCCGGCCACCCCTTGCGACCGGTCACACCGCGTGCAACGCTATATACCGCAATGGTAATGACTTCTACTGAATAGGTATATGGCCCATGCTCCTGCAAGTTCACACACCGTTACCTCCGCGTGCCCTCGCCCCAAGTCATCACTGCTACGTTTTCCAAGCGGCTGTCCGAAGCTCGAGCACTGCGCGGGCTATCTCAGCGCGCGCTGGGGGCACTGGTGGATAAGGATCAGGACAAGAACCGGGGTGCCGTACTGATCAACAGGTACGAGCGTGAGCGAAACCAAGCGGATATGACCAAGGCCGCAGAACTTGCCGGCGCACTTGACGTACCTGTCGCATACCTCTTCGCTGAGGACGATGACCTGGCTGCCGCGATTTTGGCCTTCGTGAAACTCTCGTCCAAAGAGCGCCAAAGGATGCGGGACGAGCTTGAGCGCTTGGCCGGGCAGCAGCCTGACTGAGACCTTCATGCCGCTAGCTTGGCAACCGCTGCTGCCAAGGTGTCCGGGGCCAGGTGGGCGTAACGTAGAGTCATAGTTATATCCGCATGCCCCAATAGCTCTCGCACGGTGTTCAAGTCCACCCCTGCCCGCACCAGCCGCGAGGCAAAGTGATGTCGCAGGTCATGGAACCGAAATTGCTCGATGCGGGCGTCAGTGATCAGCTTACCCCACCCTTTTTTGATGTCGGTCACGTCGAAGACTTTGCCCGCACGGCGCTCGCCCGCTTGCCTAGCCCAACTCTGCAGGACTTCCATGGCTTCGGTGTTCAATGGAATGTGGCGCTGCCTCCCGGACTTGGCATTCTCGGGCCGGATGGTCAGCATCTTGGCGTCCCAGTTGATGTCAGCCCATGTCATTGATAGCAGCTCACCCCTCCGCATGCCGGTATTGATGGCTGTAAGGACCACCGGGGTCAGGTGATCGACATACCCGTCCATCGGCAAATCAGGCAGAACGTCTTGCCGGTACTTACGTCGGGCCGCATTGGCGTTCGCCCTGCCCTCTACACCAGCAAGATCGCGCGCTGCCAGCGCGGCGCGGAGCATTGCCTCTTCATCAGGGGACAAGAACCGCACGACCTTGCGGCTCGCAGCTGATCGCTGCCGCATGCCCATTAGGGGATTTGTCTCGATCAACTTCCACTCAACGGCCCGGGACAAGGCAGACCGCAGGCAAGCAAAGTCGCGCGCTGCGGTAGCCTTGGTGACGGCATCGGGGCCAGTGACACGCCCGCGCCACCATCGCTCCATCGTGGGCACGTCGATCTCAATGATCTGACGGCGTAACAGCCACGGGAACACTGATCGAATGCGGTCTGGGTACTGGCGACCACCCTTGAGCTCCGCAACGGCCCATGGTTCGAAGTGATCGTTGAGCAGCGCTTCGAGGGTGCAGCTAGTGGGTCTGGACTTTGCGAGAGCGGGCAAGCCAGACTGAACGTATTCAGCCACAGCCTGCCGGGCTTGATCCCGAGCTTGGTCAAGTGTCAGGTGCTCGACCGAACCCAATGTACGGCGCTTACCGTGCGCCCAGGTCACGATCCAAGCTTTATGCCCAGAGGGCTGCACGCGAAGGATCAGACCACGAACCTGAGCGTCCCTGAGCTCATAGGGGCGCTCTCGGGGCTCCGCTGTGAGAACAATGCGTTTGGTGAGGGCGGATGACATCGGGCGGAGGGTCCATAAGTGGCGATAAGACCAACTTAGGACGGGATGCGAGGCGGTGATTGGATAAGGACTATCCGTATCCGCCCAGATCTATACATGGAGCCAACCCTGCTACTCGTCCGGCAGCCTGGCAGTCAAGACCTTCCGCATGGTTCGATTTGCAGAGGTGACGTCCTAAGCTAAACTTCGACCCACGAACGGCCTGCTGCGACCAGAGAGTGACACTCCCTACCCGGTCGACACTCTTCAAAATGGCAACTCCAAATGAGTGACTCCACTAGCTTTTCCCACATTTGCTCAAGGGCGCTCAGTAGACCGGTATTCACCGCACTTGCGAAGGGAGCCGACCCTCTTAAGATCCTCGCACCGCTGTTAGAAAAACTAGCCGAGCGCGAGGTTCGCAGTGTCGCAGGCGCATTGGAGCTGGCCTTCAGTCACCTCAGCAGCCACCATAGGAATGAGTACGTCTACAAGAGTGCAGTGATTGATCGTATTGTGTTCGGGCGACACAGCCCCGCCACTTCAGCCGTTGGCATGGAGCTCCACGTCGGAAAATCTATTGTCGACATTGCGGTCTTCAACGGAACGTCGACGGCTTACGAGGTAAAAAGCGAGCTTGACTCACCTCGCCGCCTTACTTCACAGACCGCTGACTACCTCAAGGCTTTCGACAAGGTATATGTGGTCGCGCCTCGTAACAATGCGCACCGATACGAGTCGTTCTGCGACCAGCGCGTGGGGATCATGGAGCTCAACGAAAGAGGATCCCTCCGCACTGTTCGCGAGGCCGCTAGCAATATCCACAATATTGACACCCGGGCTCTGTTTAGGATGCTTCGACGTGACGAATACGTTGGCGCCATTGAGAAGCACCTCGGGCAGAAGATCTCTTTACCTAATGGACTTGTCTCGCAGTATTGCGAGAAAGAATTTTGCAAACTCTCCGTCGAGGACGCTCACGCTATCCACTTGAAAGCCATGAGGGGGCGAACGACCAACAAGGAATTTGTGGGCTACTTAAGGGCTCTCCCTAACCACCTACGCGCCTTAGGCTATTCAGCGAACCTAAGTTCGACGCAGCGAAGCAAGATTCGCGAGGTACTTGACTCTCACGCGAAATTAACTTAAACATCGGGGGCCACATCACTCACTGGATGACGATGTATAGCCCTTATCTCTGCGGTCGCCGCTCTGAGCTACTTGCTCTTCGGAATCTGAAGTCAGAGAACGTAGACTTCGAAAAATTTGTTCCTGTAGTTGAACCGGTACTAGAAAGCACAGGAGATCTTCTGCGATTCATCGATACTTACGGCAGGGAAGGAATTCGCGCCGTTATCATCATGAATCCACATCGGCATCAATACAAAGGCGGCACCGGAGTCGCAAGCAATTTACGCAAGGATCTGGCCGATTCGTTCGCTAAGTACACGGATCTAATTCCAGGCTTCATCTGGGATGCGAAGACAAATGTTACTCAGGCTAGCGCCTTCCAGAAGATTTATTCCGACAGACAGGTCGCCTTCCTACTTGATAGCCCTGTCATTAGTGATGCGGATCTAAAGTCCATTGCACACAGCCCAGAAACAGTTTTTGTCTTCTCACTCAGTTCAAGCGTAGGCAAGAAGCAACTCGCACTCATCCCGAAGTCTAAGATTGTTTCGATCCGCGATGGATTCAAAAAGCTTCCACGGAATGCTGATTACAACGGCGTTGAGTTCTTCAGTGACCAGCACCAACTAGTCGGCAAGGACTTCGCAGGAATTGGGGATTACACCATTACCGGCAAAGCGCTGGAGATCGGGGGCGGAAAACCCGGCGCAGTGGCGATTCACGCCTCCTTCCGTCCGAACGGCAAAGATGAAGCCTGGATAGAGCACTTCGTGTCGGACGAGATCGACCGCGACGTGGGCGACGCCGCCTCCAAATTTCTCGAAGCAGCCAAGAAGCTTGTACGCGCCGCGAAAAAGAGACCTACAGAGTTTGTAACCAATACCGCGCTAGATGCGTACCGTAAACATGTCGCTGAGGACACTTTTCCGGGACTTGGGAAGAATAAGGAGTATCAGATTCGCCACCACATCGTTCAGATGCTCGCACTTCTTTGAAGTGAGACTTCCTCAGCTTGCCCTGTATCAGCGTGATCAGGGACGGCTAGACCCTAAGCTCAAGGCAGGAAGGAAGGGGCAAAACCCCTCCCTTCCCCTGAATTTATTACTCTGAGTCCTCGGAACTGAAGGCAACCACATCGCTAAAGTCGGGCTCATGATCGGTGGTGCAGTTTTCGTGCCTCGCGATAGTACTTCCCAGACAACCGGCCGGATACTCCGTAAACTCCCATCGAACCCTGAAGCCTTCACCTTCGAAGGTCGCAGAGTACGAAAGTTCCGCACCCATTCCTCGCTCATCACCGCCATCCTGCTCAATTTCCAATTGAGACTCATCGAGTTCGATGACTTCCCCTGTGGAAATTATTCGAACATTGAACTTCATTCCGTTCTCCTGGTTCAGGTTGACCAGATCATCTGACCAACGCGCCGATGATAGGGTATCGACACACACTTCCAGCAGTGTTTGATCAGAGAGCCACCGATGCGGTGCGCCGATGGGCGAACTTGACAGAGTCCTACCGTATTTCAACGTAAGCGGCCTTGGAGCCAGTTCAGACAGGCCCCGGTGTCCAGCAAGGAAACGAACCATCCTCAACTACCAGCATCGAAGGCCAGCCAGCAGCGCCATCGATTGAATCACACTTATGCTGCACTGCAGTGCGGTCAGACATGGAACGACAAATGAAGTCACTGCTCAATTGGCTTGCCGCAGCGGCCTCCCTAATTGGCTTGTTCTTTACCCTTAATCCATTTTCGGAACGGCTTTCTTCGCTCCAAATCTTGATTATCGCAGCAATAGTAATTGTCTTTGGCGCGGCTGCCACATTTGACGTCAAAGAAGAACTCAGACGCGCCATCAAGAAGTATAAAACCACCGCCGAAATAAACACATACATGCATGAAATGCTCCGCAACAGTGGCAAATGTGAAATATGTTCGCGCGATGCCAGCTGGATTTCAGACAAACGGATTTTCTCGCTACTTCAAAGCAAGGCCTCGCGGAGCGAACTTACATTTCTCGTTCATCGTAGAACTCCAGAGCTCGATCAACTTGCATCGCTTGGCGCAGAGGTGATCGCGTATGGTGTATTCGGATTTGAACCGATGACTCGTTTCACTGTCGCGAACGCCGGCAACGATTCGTCTTCCTACGTCGCCATCGGCCACCGTAAGCCGAATGAAGCCCACGTCATTGAGGAGCTTGACTCTTCACATCCGACGTATTCGATGGCACGTGACCTAATTCGAGCCATTAGAGCTACCAATGATAAATATAACGCAAACTAAGAGCCTGCTGAACGTAACTCAGGAGTGGGATGCAATCGCCCGCATAAGGGAGGAGCAAATTTCATCAGGGAAAGACCACAGTGCAAACTTTGTATTGGGACCAGCAATACTGAGCGAGCTACCAAAAATTCACAACCTGGTAGATATAGGCTGCGGCACCGGATGGCTAACATCGCAGGCGGCTGGGCGGGCCACCGCAACGGTTGGGGTAGATCCGAGCGGCGAATCAATCGCCATCGCACGGGAGCGCCATTCAAAAAGTTCCGTAAGCTATTTCGCCGAGAGCGTTGAGCAAATGGCGAAGCGACGAAAGCGCCCAAGCTTTGACGCGGCGATTTCGAATATGGCAGCAAGCAGTTCACCCGATCTCGAGGGGTTTTTTCGAGCCTCACGGAAATTACTCAGAGAGGATGGACTCTTTATCGCAACCATCCCTCACCCCTGCTTTTGGCCCCTGTATTGGGGCTACGCGTCGCACCCTAGCTTTCATTACGAAAGAACGTTTGCAGTTGAGGCTGACTTTAAAATTCGGGATCATTTTACAGACATGCGAACCACGCATTTCCACCACCCTCTACAGAAATATCTCTCATCACTCTCCATTGCAGGATTTGCGGTTAAAAGGACACTTGAGCTCTCTGGCCGAGGCTTCGACTTCCCCCGATTCATGCTTCTTGTATCACGCGCCATCTAATCAAACAATGAGCATTACAATTCGCTCGCCGACACAGCGGCCGCGGAATCCGTCATCCGCCTCGATATTATTGATGAGCTATGAACATCTTCATTAGTCACAACAAGAAGCAAAAGTCCCAAGCGCGCCTTTTAGCAATGGCCCTTGTAGAACATGGAGAGAATGTTTGGTTTGATGAGTGGACAATTCTTCCAGGCGAATCTTTGACCGGAAGCATAGAGGACGGCTTGAGCAATTCAGATGTTTTTATTCTTCTTTGGTCAAAAGATGCCGCCGCCTCCAAGTGGGTAGGAACAGAGCTCAGAGCCTACATCAGGCGACGCGTTGACGACGAGAGCCTTCGAATAATCCCCATTATGATTGACGACACTCCACTGCCAACACTTGTAGCTGATTATCGAGGATTTCTAGCAAAGTCGAGAAATTCTCTTGGCACCATTGCAGCTCAAGTCTGCGGCGCCCCGTCGGAAGCTGCGCTATTCAGACGACTAAAGGCTTGAATAGATGAGCTAACGTACGATGACCAAGCCTCGGGAGATCCACTGCCATTCAAGCGCTGTCCCCAGTGCGGGGAGGACGATTTCGAACGCCGCTGCCTAACAGATGAAGGGCGAGATAAGACCTACTACGTCATCACTTGCAAGCACTGCGATTGGTCGGAATGGACCCAATAGCGAGACCTTGGTCAGATCTCAGAGGCATTTCGTCCATCCCGCCCCGATTTCAATTACGAGCTTGAGGCAACCATCGAATCACCTCCAAGCAATTAATTCGCCTGGAGCGCCCGCATGGGGAGCATCAGCAGCTGCCGTATAGCCAATGCAGCAGCCGCTCGACTGCACTTCGAGAAGCGCACCTCTCCTTCGCTTCTCGAAGATCAGTTGATAAGCGGTCTTGAAGCCGGGTGCTCAGATGGGATGGACTGCTGGCACAAGGACACAAGCCATCCGCAACCACCAGCGCTGAAGCCCGGCCAGCACCAGTTCGGCACGAACGCCTTTCCCCATCAATAGGTTCCGAACGCCCCAAACGAAAAGCCCCGACCAAGGCCGGGGCATTTGATGAAACTGGTGCCGGAAATAGGAATCGAACCTACGACCTACGCATTACGAATGCGCCGCTCTACCAACTGAGCTATTCCGGCTGAGCTGGCAATTCTAAGGCCGGGCGTCCGGGCGGTCAATTGCCCGGACGCCCCTGGGCTCAGAAGCGGTAGCCCAGGCCCAGCATCACGCCGTTCTGGTCCTGGCCGTCCCGGCGCTCGCCAACGTAGTCGATCATGATCGACAGGCGCTCGCTGGCGCGGCTGGTGACGCCGACGTTCCAGCTCAGGACCTGCTCGCCCACCGACTGGCTGGTCGAACCGAAGACCAGGTCCGGCGCGGCCGCGAAGCCGGTGCTGAACTGGGCCTGGGTGTCGCCCAGCTCCTTCTGCCACAGCACGCGGGCGTGCGGGGTGATGCGCTCGCCCTTGCGGCCCTCGAAGGTCTTGAACAGCTGCAGACCGGCACCCACGCGGATGCTCTCCAGGCTGTCGCTGCGGCCGGCCAGGGCGCCGGCGCCCTGCCCTTCGTTGAAGCGGACGTTGGACAGGCGAGCGTAGTCGACTACAGGCAGCAGCGGCTGGACCACCAGGCCGCGGGCCGTGGTGAACGAGAAACCGTGCTCCAGGCGGGCCGACAGCGCGTCGCTGTCGTACTTGGCGCGCAGCGGCGCTTCCAGGCCTTCGATACCCACGATGCTGCGGTGGGTGTCGTGACGCAGGTCGGTGTAGCGCAGCGAGGCCGACAGGTAGCCGCGCGAATACGCGGCATCCAGGTAGCCGCCCACGTCCAGCGCGCGCACGTCACCGCTGAAGCCGGTGCCGTCGCGGCCCTTGGTGGACATCTCCGCTGCGGCGACGCTGACGCCCAAGGTGACCTTGTCATCGGCCAGGCGCGTGTCGGCGCCGAGCACGATGCCGCCGGTGGTGTGGGTCATGCCGGCCACGCCGCCGTCGGCGTCGATGCGCCCCTGGCTGCCGAAGCCGCGGCCCCACATGCCAACGCTGCGACGGTCGCCAGCGGTGCCGGCACTGCCAGCGTCGCCGGCGGGCTGCACCAGGTGCATGGCCAGCTGGTTGAACAGGCTGCCATTGCCCATGCCCGGCTGCGCCGAGGCGGCCTGTGCTGCCTGGGCGGCCAGGCCGTCGGCGTCGCCGCCGCTGCTGCGCATGTCGAACTGGTGCTGCTGCACGACGTTGCCGATGCTGCCCACCAGGGCGGTGTCGGCCAGGCGCAGGGTGGCGTGGCTGTCGCCGCGCAGGCCACCGGCCTGCTGTGCGATCACGTCGCGGTCGGAGAACTGCAGCGAGGCCAGCAGCGGCTTGAGGCCGGCGGCGTTGCCGGTGGCGGCGCTGGCCAGCGCGCGGCCCAGGCCGTCGCCGGAGGTGGCGTTGGCGAACAGGCCGAGCTGGTCGAAGCCCGGGTTGGCGGTCAGCGACAGGCCGTTGGCGCTCTGCACGACGTTGAAGCTCAGCAGCGAGTTGTGGCGCGGGCGGAACACCTCGCCCTCGGCGATGCTGGCGGTGTAGCCGGTGTCGCCCAGGCGCACCACATCCTGGAAGCCGTCCTGGTAGATGGGGCCGGTGACCAGGTCGCGACGGTAGCTGCCGTCGTAGTAGCCGCGCGCGACGTTCAGTTCCAGGTGCGCACCGGGCGAGATCACCAGGGCGCCGTCGATCTGCTCGTCGTCGAAGAAGGTGCCGACGCGCAGGCGGCCGTTGGCGGCGCCGCCGTTCTCGGTGACGTCGAACAGGACCTTGCCGCCCGGCATGATGTTGACGTAGCCGTGGGTGACCAGATCGCCGCCGCGCGGCATCAGGGTGCCGTACACGCGCAGACGGTTGAAGCCGTCTTCGCGCCACGACGGGCCGCTGCCCTCGGCCAGTGCGTTGAGGTCCATTGCCGGCGAGGCGATGTCGCCATGACCGACCAGCATGCTGGTCTGCATGACGCGCACTTCAGCCGCGCGCAGAGCGCCGCCTTCCAGGGCGATGGTGCCATTGTCGACCAGCATGAAGTCCGCGCCGGTGGTGGCGGCGGTGCGCCACACGGCACCGTTGGTGACGCGGATGACGCCCATCGAATCGTCGAGGGTGGATGCGGCGAGATCATTCAGGCGCAGCTTGGACAGCAGCAGGGCCTGGATGCCGGGGTCGCTGAGATAGTCCTGCACCGAGTCCGGACCGATGCCGTTGGGCCCGCGGCTGGACGCGTTGTAGATGGACTGCGCCAGATTGATGTAGGTGGACTGCCAGTCGGTGTTCCAGCGCGCGAAATCGTCATCGACGAACGTCTGCAGCTGGCGGCCGGTGCGCAGGTAGCCGGCGTTGATGTCGCCGGTGACGTTGGCGGTCACGTTGAGCGTGTCGCCTGGGGCGTGGTATTCGGCCGAAGTCATGATGTTGTTGTTGAACATGTCCTCGCCGGCGAAGGTCACGCGCTTGGCGCCGGACCCGTCCGGATCGAAGCTCACCGAGTTGCCGCGGGTGCGCGCCGGATCGGAGAACACCAGCAGGCCGTTGGGCTGCACCACTTCGTACATCGCCTTGCGCAGCAGGCCGGCATCCATGCCACCACCGTAGTTGCCGGTGTATATCTCGGTCATGCGCGCCGACGGCGTGTAGATCACCTTGCCGCCACTGCTGGCGGCGTGGATCTGCACCGAATCAACGGTCGGCAGGTCGCCGGCCATGTAACGTTCGACGCCACCGGACTGCATGATGGAGCACGAGGAAATGCAGTGGCCGGACACGATGGTGTTCAGGCCGGCCGTGCGGATCACGCCCTGCAGCCACTCACCGGCAATCAGCGCGCCGCCGTTGGAGGTGCGCAGCACCACTTCACGGATCGGACGCCCTTCGGCCTGCGCCTTGGCCAGCAGCGCCGGCAGCGAGACCACGTCGGCGTAGGTCACGCCGCCGCTGAGGAAGATCCGATCGCCCTGTACGTGGTAGCTCATCGCGGCGGCTTCACCCGCCGCGCCCATCGCCGCCACGCCCAGCAGGCCTGCCAACGCCACACTCAACACCGATTGCTTCATGCTTTCTCTCCAGAAAAGGTCCTACCCCGCATCGCGCGGGACCTGTGCAGAACGTGGCGGAACGACGATCTCCCCCAGTCGGGCATCGACATAAAAATGAACGCATTCATTTTCAAAGGGTGGCACTTTCGGCCTTTCACATCCTGTCAACGTCGCGTAATACTCGGGATGCCCGTGATCGTTGCCGTTCGAGGTTCCGTTCTGTCCGCTCCGTCCCCCCTGCTGCGCTACGACCCGGAACCGCTGCCGCGGCCCGAGCGGTTCGCTGCGTTCGTGCGGGACGAGCGCGCGCCGCTGTGCGCCTTCCTGCGCGCGCGGGGGGCCAGTGCAGACGACGCCGAGGACATCGCCCAGGACTGCATGGAACGGCTGATCCGCTACCAGTCGCATGGCAGCGAAGAACTGCGCCTGCTGCTGTACCGGATTGCGCGCAACCGGCTGGCCGACCGCGGGCGGTCACCACACGCGCGCACGCACCTGCCACTGGCCGACGGCGATGGCGCGGCCGAACCGCTCTGCACCGCTCCGGGACCGCTGCGCCAGGCCGAGTCCGGGCAGATGCTGTCCCTGTTGCGGCAGGCGCTGTTCAAGCTGCCCGAGCGCTGCCGCGAGGTGTACCTGCTCAACCGGATCAGCGGCATGAGCTATGCGCAGATCGCCCGCCACCGGGGCATTACCGCCAAGACGGTGGAAAAACACATTGCCCGCGCCCTGCAGGGACTGCGCCAGGAACTGGGCCCCGACACCTTCGGCCAGGACGGAGACACCTGATGCGGGCTGCCACGCACCGCCGCGACGAACCGGCATTCAACCAGGCCGCCCATTGGGTGGCACGACTGGAGGCGCCGGATTGCAGCCGTGCCGAACGCGATGCGTTCGAACACTGGCTGGCCGAAGACCCGGGGCATGTGCGCGCCTGGGTGCAGGCCGAAACGCTGCATCAACAGATGGGCCAGCTGGCCAATGATCCGTGGGTGCGTGCCGGCACGGCGCGGAGTGCGCGCCCGCGCCGTGCGCGATGGCTGCCTGCCGTGGCGATTGCCGCCAGCCTGTGCCTGGCCGTTGGCCTGGTCTGGGCATGGGTGACGGATGGGCAGCCCACGCCGCAGCACTATGCCAACGCCACGCATCTGCCGCAGCAGCGCACGCTGGCCGATGGCAGCCGGGTCACGCTGGATGCCGGCGCGGCGATGACCACCCGGTTCGGGCTGCGGCAGCGCCACATCGCGCTGGACCGCGGTCGCATCCAGCTGCAGGTGGCTCCATCGCGCAGGCCGCTGCGGGTGCAGGCGGGCAACAGCACCATTGAGGACATCGGCACCACCTTCCAGGTGGAACGCTGGCAGGACAACCGCATCGACGTGGCGCTGCTGGACGGCGCGGTGGAGGTGCGCAGCGACGGCACGCAGGGCGGACACCTGATGCTGTCGCAGCCGGGCCAGCAGCTGCAGGTGCAGGCATCGGGGCAGATCACGCCCGGCCCCACGCTGCCCCAGGGCACGGCCGATGCCTGGCTGGATGGCCGGCTGGTCTTCGACGCGACGCCGCTGCAGACCGTGGTGGAACGCATGAACCGCTACCACGCCACGCCGATGGTGATCGCCGATCCGGCGATCGCGGCGCTGGCGGTCAGCGGTACGTTCCGTGCGGAGGATCGTGCGGGCCTGCTCGCCGCGCTGGAACAGGGCTGGTCGATCACTGGACAACAGCGCGCCGACGGCGCGCTGGAACTGCGCCGCCGGCACTGACGTCGATGGCCGTACGGGGGGGGCAACGACGGTGGCGGTGGCTGCGATGGCGCGTGTTCGTCGTGGCGATGTCGTGCGCGCTGTCGTGGACACTGATCCCACCGGTGGGCGCGCGCGAACGCGCCGATGTCGGCTACCACATTCCGCGCGGCCCGCTCGCGCCGGCCCTGCAGCAGTGGGCGCGGCAGAGCCAGCGGGTGCTGCTGTTCGATGCCGCCGAGCTGGCCGGCCTGACCACCCCCGGGCTGGACGCCACGCTGGAGGACGATGCGGCGTTGGCCCGCCTGGTCACCGGGTTGCCGGTCCACGTGCTGCAGACGACCCCGGGCGTGTTCGTGGTGCGCCGCGTTGCCGTCGCACCGGCACCGGTGCCCGCGCGACGGCGCCCTGCCCCAGCCCCGTCACCGGTGCTGGGTGCGCAGGTCGAGATGGCGCCGGTGCATGTCACCGGCAGCCGCTTGCCGCGCAGTTCGGTGCAGGCCTCGCTGCCGGTGGTGGTGATCGAGCGCGATGAGATGCTGCGCAGCGGCTACGGCTCGCTGTTCGATCTGCTGCGGCACCTGCCCGGCATGAACGGCCATCCGCCGCTGGCAACCTCGCGCGGGGGCGATTCGCTGTACCTGCCGGTGGGCGCGGCGGCGACCACCAGCCTGGATGGAATGGGGCCGCGTGCGACGCTGTTCCTGGTCAACGGCCGACGTCTGCCGCGCTACCCGATGGTGTCACTGGAACAGGGCGCGCTGACCGACCTGGGCGGCATCCCGCTGAGCTTCGTCGAGCGCATCGAACTGGTGCGCGGCGGGGCGTCGGCCATCTACGGCGCCGACGCGATGTCCGGGGTGGTCAACATCATCCTGCGCGAGCAGGCCGACGGTCCCGAAGCGATGCTGCAGTCGGGCGTGAGCAGCCGTGGCGATGGCGACCAGCAGCGCGTGCAGCTGGCCACCGGCGCCACCCGCGCCAACGGCGACCGCTGGTTTGCCGGCATTGATCTGCAGCGGGTACAGCCGTTGGCCGGCGACAGCCGCGCGTGGCATGTGGAACAGGAGCGCTACCCGATCGGCCTGTTGACCGACAGCGGCCTGTACCTGCCGGCAACGCGCTGTGCGGCGCCCTTGCAGCGCGATGCGGACGGCTGCTGGTTCGACAGTTCGCGTGGCCGCTCGCTGCAGCCGGCGGCCACCACCGTGGCCGCGTACGGACGCTATCGGCATGCATTCGGCGACGGCCACTACGCGTTTGCCGAAGTGCGCGGCAGCGAGGACCGGCAGCGCTTCGAACTCGGGCCGACCGCGGCCGCGCTGCGCATCGGCGAAGGACTGCTGTTCAACTATGTGTTCCAGGAAGGCGGCAGCGTGCGCCCGCGTGTGGAGGCCACCACGGCCGACGTCACCGTGGGCGTGGGCCGCGACCAGGCGGGCCGCAACTGGGACGCCGGGATCAGTCGCCAGCACAGCGCCGTGTCGCTCCACACGGCCGGCACGGTGCGCACCCAGCGCCTGTATGAGGCGGCCCAGCAGGGCTTCCTGCCCGGCTTCAACGCGCTGACCGCGCCGCTGGCCGAGCATCTGTTCCCGGCCATCCGCAACCGCGGCCGCACCGACCAGTGGCAGGCGTGGGCGGGACTTCAGCGCGATCTGGCGCAATGGCCCGGCGGCCCGGTGCAACTGGCCACCGGCCTGGACCTGCGCCACGAGGCCTGGAGCGCGCACCCGGACGCGTTGATCGGCGACGGCGAGCTGGCACTGGGACTGCCGGTGGAGCACCGGCGACTGTCGCGCCTGTCCAACGCCGCCTACGCCGAACTGGGCCTGCCATTCACCGATACCCTGCGCCTGGACGTGGCGGCCCGGCTGGACCGCGATGGCGATGACACCGCGTTCTCGCCGCGTGCCGGGCTGCGCTGGACGCCGTCCGAGCAGTGGTCGCTGCTGTGGTCCAGTGGCCGTGGCTACCGCGCGCCCAGCCTGTTCGAGCGCCGGCGCCCGCCCGGCTACTTCGGCCAGGTGGTGCTGCCCACCTCCAACGCCCTGCCCCGGTGTGCGATCACCGCCGCGCAGGGCTGCGTGGTGGACGTGGGCGTGGTGGAGAACAGCGCCCTCGATGCGGAAACCACACGCAGCCATTCGCTGGGGGTGGTGTGGTCGCCACGCGAGGACCTGTCGCTGTCGCTGACCGGCAATGTGGTCGACCTGCGCAACGAGATCCTGGACCTGCACCCGGCCGATGCGTTCTGGAACCGCGCCACCTGGGTGCTGGATGACGCCGGCCGGCTGCAGGCGCTGCGGCTGTCGTTCGACAACATCGGCCGCACGGTGTCGCGCAACTGGGTGTTGCGCGGCGACTACCGGTTCGGCCGGTCGGCCGAGGGGCCGTGGCGGGTATCGCTGGATGCGCTGCGCCAGCAGACGCTGCGCCGCCACCGCGCGCACGGCGAGACGGTCGACCTGCGCGGACATGCCACGCCCACGCTGTCGGCGGTGCTTACCACGCAGTGGCAGAGCGACCGCTGGGACCTCGCGCTGCGCGCCAATTACGTGGGCCGCACCCGCGCGTGGCTGCCGGGTGACGCCTGCCCGGCCACGCAGCGCGAGCAGGGCCGTTGCCACAACCCCGACCAGCTGCGCTGGAACCTGCACGTGGGCCGCCAGCTGGGGCCGCGCGTGCTGCTGGCGCTGGATGTGCACAACCTGTGGGACGCGCCGCCGGTCAACTACCTGAGCGGCAACGGCGGGCTGGCGCCGGGGCTGGATGATCCGCTGGGCCGCTACTTCATGATGACGCTGCAGGTGCGCTGAGCGCTGTAACGGACTTTCCCTACCCGCTGCTGAGGCATTCCCTGATTGAATGCGCGAGCCTGTCGTAAAAGGCTCATGCCTTACGTCCGGGGTACCGACCGATCAACCAGGGGATATCCGCTATGGCAGCACGCTATGACCTGAAACGCTCAGGGGATCAGTTCCACTTCACGCTGAAGGCCGGCAACGGCGAAACGCTGCTGTCCAGCGAGCGCTACACCAGCAGACAGAACGCACTGAACGGGATCGAATCGGTGCGCGAGAATGCGCCGCTGGACACGCGTTACACGCGCAGGAACGCCAACAACGGGGCGCCGATGTTCAACCTGAAGGCGGCCAACAGCCAGATCATCGGCACCAGCGAAACGTATTCGTCGGTGACCGCGCGCGAGGCCGGCATCCAGTTGGTGAAGATGAGCGCGCCCGGTGCGACGGTGAACGATCTCACCTGAGCGGGACGGCCCGTCGCCGACGGGCCACCTCATGCGGTGCCGCTAGGCCGAACGCGGCACCGAGCGCGCGATGCAGTACTGCGCGGCGTAGTACGTGGCCAGGATGCACAGCGCCGCGAGCGGCAGGCCGCCGCCGAAGCGGTCCCAGGCCAGGACCGAATCGCTGACCACGAACAGCGCGGCGCCCCACGCCGCCCAGCGTGCGCTGCGCCCCTCCTCACCGGCGGGGCGTGGCCACGCTCCGGCCCGCGCGAGCGCCAGCGTCGCCATCAGCGCCAGCACGGCCACATACACCCCCACCGGCACACGCAGATCGGCAGGCAGCAGCGGCCACAGGCCGTTGAGGTTGGCGCCGGCGAACAGCGCCAGCAGACCCGCGGCGGCCCACAGGCTGCGTCCGCTGCGCCACCCGGCGCGGAAGGCGACGATGTAGCACACGTGCGCCAGCAGGAACGCGAGCAGCCCCGGGACGAACGCATCCACCGGCAGCATCAACGCGATGTCGCCGATGCAGGACAGCAGCATGCCGGCCAGCACCGCCCGGCGATAGCCACTGCCGGCCAGCGGTGTCGCACGCCAGACGATGGACGCGATCAGCAGCGTGGTCAGCGGCTTGGCCAGCCAGTGCAGCCAACGTGCATCGCCCTCCAGTCCGGCGCCGATGATCGCCGCGACCGCCGCGATCAGGATCAGCACATCGCGCAGGCGCGGGCTCATCGCGGCTTCCACAGCTCGGCAAGGCGGTCGGGCCTGCCGCCAATGCGCTCCAGCGACGGATACTTCAGGCCATCGTGGTAGTCCAGCACAACGCTGTCGATGCGGTCCACGCGCTTGACCAGCAACGTGAGCGGCGCCTTGCCGGTGCGTGCGGCGGTGATCGCATCCTTGAGCGCCTGGCCGTTGAACACGCGGCCATCCAGGCCCAGCACGGTCATGCCCGGGGCCAGGCCCGCGTTGAACGCGGGGCTGTCCCACAGCACGTCGCTGATGTAGCCGGCGTCGCTGATCGACACGCCGATCGAGTACAGCAGGTTGTTGGTCCTGGCCCGGGATTCCTGCGCCTTGAATGCGTCGTTGGGCGTGTCGGTGTAGACCAGCCTCCAGCCGGCCGCCTCCAGCCCGCCGGTGAGCGGGCCGTGGCCATCCAGACGCTCGCGCAGGAAGGTGGCCCAGTCGAAGGGCGCCACGCCGTTCAAGGTGGTCACCACGTCATCGAAGGTGTACGGATGGACGTTCCAGTCGCCGTCGTTCATGCCGAAGAACGCCTTGGCGAAATCATCCAGTCCGCGTCGGTTGCCGGTAAGCGCGCGCAGCTTGCCCTCCACGTCCAGCCACATCATCTGGCCGCCGGAGTAGTAATCCTCGCTCAACTGGTAGTTGCGGAAGGCCAGTGCGCGGCGCTGGGCGATGGTGGGATCGTTGGTGGTGTCCTGCAGGGTGCGCCAGCCCAGCCCGGGGCGGCCGCGATCGTAGGTGGCGGCGACATTGGCCAGCACGTCGCGGGTCTGCTGCACGCTCCACAGCCCCGAGCGCGCGGCCAGTACCTGGCCCCAGAACTGGGTCTGTCCTTCGTAGAGCCAGAGCAGGCTGTCGCCCATCGGCACGTTGAAGTTCGGCGTGGTCAGGTCCGCGCCACGGCGGTACTTGCCGTTCCAGGAGTGGTTGAACTCGTGCGGCAGCAGGTCGCGTCCCAGCCAGGTCTTGTCCCACTCGGTGAAGTAACCCGGTTCGCCGCTGTTCTCGCTGGAGCGCTGATGCTCCAGGCCGATGCCGCCGAGCTTGTCGGTGAGCGCGAGGAGGAACTCGTAACGGTCGAAATGACGCGCGCCGTAGAGCTTGTACATCTGCTGCACCAGCGCGCGGTGCGCCTGCAGCTGCTCGGGCTTGGCGACCAGCGATGTGGCCTGGTCGGCAAACACGTTCAGGTGCACCGGCACCTTGGCGCCGGGGTCAAGGTCGAAGCGCTGGAAGTGGCGGCCGGCGAACAGCGGCGAATCGACCAGGTGGTCGTAGCTGATCGGCTTGAACACCACCGTGTCGCCGTCGCGGCGCTCGGTGTCCAACGCGGTGGCGTAAAACCAGCCCGGCGGCAGCGTGACCGTGGCCTGGGCCTGGATGTTGCGGGTGACCACGCCGGCCGGATACAGCGAGTTGGCATTCCACTGCAGGTTGAGCATGTCCGGGGTCATCACCACCCTGCCCTGGGTCCCCCCCTGCGAGGACAGGAACTTGAACTCGGCGACCACCTCGGTGGCGCCCTGCGGCACGTCCACGCGGAAGGCATACACATCGTAGGGGTCGCGCGTCCACGCAAGCGGCGTGCCGTTGGCGGTGACCACCAGGCCAGCGAGCTTGTCGATCGGACCGCTCGGCGAATGGCTGCCGGGCAGCCACTGCGGATACAGCAGGGTCAGCGGACCCGGCCTGGCCGGCACGGTGGCCTTGACCTTGAAGATGCGCCGGCCGATGTCACGTGCGTCCACGTCGATGCGCAGCAGGCCGGGGAAGGCAACGTCCTGCGGCGGCGGCGTCTGCGCATGTACGCCCGAAGCGGACAGGACCAGCAGCACGGAGAGGACGGCGGCACGCAGTTTCATCAGGCTCGGCTTCCAGCATACGAAAGACCCGATGCTAGACCTGCACGTCAGCGAACCACATGGCCAAAGGTCATGCCCCTGGCCGCCGCACCGATCAGGAGATCAGGCGCAGCCGCAGCTCCTTCGGCAGCGCGAACACCATCGACTCGGGCTCGCCATCGAGCTCGCCAATACTGCTGGCGCCCAGTGCCTTGAGCCGCTCGATCACGCCATCGACCAGCACCTGGGGCGCCGATGCGCCGGCGGTGAGACCGATGTGCTGCTTGCCGACAACCCACGCCGGGTCGATCTCCTCGGCGCCGTCGATCAGGTAGGACTCCACGCCCTCGCGCCGGGCCAGCTCGCTGAGCCGGTTGGAGTTGGAGCTGTTGGGCGAGCCCACCACCAGCACCAGGTCGCAGCGCTTGGCCAGGTCGCGGACGGCGTCCTGGCGGTTCTGGGTGGCGTAGCAGATGTCGTCATTCTTCGGCCCCTGCATCGCCGGGAAACGGGCGCGCAGTGCGTCGATGATGCTGCGGGTGTCATCCACCGACAGGGTGGTCTGGGTGGTGTAGGCGAAGTTCTCCGGCTGATCCAGCACCAGCGTATCCACGTCCTGGACGTCTTCGACCAGGTAGATCCGACCGTTGCCGCGTTCGCGGTCCCACTGCCCCATCGTGCCTTCCACTTCCGGGTGGCCGGCATGGCCGATCAGCACCACGTCGCGGCCGGCGCGGCAGTGCCGCGCCACTTCCAGGTGCACCTTGGTGACCAGCGGGCAGGTTGCGTCGAACACCTTCAGGCCGCGACGGTCCGCTTCCAGGCGCACGGCCTGGGACACCCCGTGGGCACTGAAGATCACCGTATTGTTGTCCGGCACTTCGTCGAGTTCCTCGACGAAGATGGCGCCGCGGCTTTTGAGGTCGTCGACCACGAAACGGTTGTGCACGACCTCATGGCGCACGTAGATCGGCGCCCCCAGGGTCTCGATCGCGCGCTTGACGATCTCGATCGCACGATCGACACCGGCACAGAACCCACGCGGATTGGCAAGCAACACATCCATCGGTCAGATACTCCGGCCGGCGCGAGCCGGTTATTGCTGAATACAGGGAGGGATTATCCCGCTTTTTTGCTGGCCTTGCCTTCGAACAGCCCGAACACGGCAATGCCCACGGCACCGGCCACGATCGCCGCATCGGCGATGTTGAACGACGGCCAGGCATAACTGCCGATGTACCACTGGATGAAGTCCACCACGTGCCCGTGTACCTGGCGGTCGATGACGTTGCCGATGGCACCGCCGATGACCAGGGCGAAGGGCAGCGCCCGACGCCAGTTGGCGCGGGGGGTTTCCCACAGCCACTTGGCCATCAGGGCGCTGATGGCAACAGCCAGCGCGGTGAAGAACCACAGCTGCCAGCCACCGGCATCGCTCAGGAAACTGAACGCCGCACCGGTGTTGTAGGTGCGGTACCAGTTCCAGACGCCGTCGATGACCGGCACCGGCTGGAACTCGGGCAGGCTGGACAGCACCCAGGCCTTGCTCCACTGGTCCAGGCCGATGACCACCACCGACAGCAGCAGCCACACCAGGGCATTGGGACGCGGACGGGCGGCGCTCATCAGAACCACCGCCGGTCTTCGCCGGCACCGTCGATGTTGGTCGCGCAGCGACCGCACAGCTCGGGATGGGCGGCCACACTGCCGACATCGGCACGGTAGTGCCAACAACGCACGCACTTCTGCTTGGTGGTCGGCTGGGCGCTGACGAACACCTCGTCAGTGGTTGCCGGACGCACCTGCACATCGCCACTGATCAGCAGGAAGCGCAGTTCCTCGGCCAGCGGCTGCCAGCGCGCGGCGGTTTCCGCATCGGCGGCCACGGTGATCTCCGCTTCCAGCGCGGCACCGATCGCGCCATTGGCGCGCATCGGCTCCAGCACCTTGGCGACCTGCTCGCGCAGGGCCAGCAGCTGATCGAAATCGGCGGCGCCCAGCGCGGCATCGGCCGGCAGCGGAGCCAGGCCTTCGTACCAGGTGGCGAACAGGACGTTGTCCTTGCGCTCGCCCGGCAGGTAGCCCCACAGCTCGTCGGCGGTGAAGCTCAGGATCGGCGCGATCCAGCGCGTGAACGCTTCGGCGATGTGATACATCGCGCTCTGCGCCGAACGGCGGCCGCGCGAGTCGGTCGGCATCGTGTACAGGCGATCCTTGGTCACATCCAGGTACAACGAGCCCAGGTCCACGCTGCAGAAGTTCAGCAGCAGCTGCACGATCTCGGCCATGTTGTAGCTGGTGTAGGCGGCCTTGATCTTCTCCTGCACCTCGAAGGCGCGATGCACGATCCAGCGGTCCAGCGCGACCATGTCGGCCGGGGCCACCAGGTGCTGCGCCGGGTCGAAGCCGTCCAGGTTGCCGAGCAGGAAGCGCGCGGTGTTGCGCAGGCGCCGGTAGGCATCGGCGTTGCGCTTGAGGATTTCCTGCGACAGCGACATTTCATTGCTGTAGTCGGCCGAGGCGATCCACAGGCGCAGGATGTCCGCGCCCAGGGTCTTCATGATGTCCTGCGGCTCGATGCCGTTGCCCAGCGACTTGGACATCTTGCGGCCGTGCTCGTCCACGGTGAAGCCGTGGGTGAGGCACTGCTTGTACGGGGCATGCCTGTCGATCGCCACGCCGGTGAGCAGCGAGGACTGGAACCAGCCGCGGTGCTGGTCCGAGCCTTCCAGGTACAGGTCGGCCGGCTTGCCGAAGCCGCGCGCCAGCAGCACGCCTTCATGGGTGACGCCGGAGTCGAACCACACATCCAGGATGTCGGTGACCTTCTCGTAGTGCGGCGCGTCCTCGCCCAGCAGCTCGGCGCTGTCCAGCGAGTACCACACGTCGATGCCCTCGACCTGCACGCGGTCGGCGACCTGCTGCATCAGTTCGACGGTGCGCGGATGCGGCTCGCCGGTTTCACGGTGGGTGAACAGCGCGATCGGCACGCCCCAGGTGCGCTGACGGCTGATGCACCAGTCCGGACGGCCATCGACCATGCTGCCGATGCGCGCCTTGCCCCAGCTCGGGAACCAGCCCACGTTGTCGATGGCGGCCATCGCGTCGCGACGCAGGTTGGCCTTGTCCATCGAGATGAACCACTGCGGGGTGGCGCGGAACACCACCGGCGTCTTGTGGCGCCAGCAGTGCGGGTAGCTGTGCTGGATCTCGACGAAGGCCAGCAGCGCGCCGCTGTCGCGCAGCACGTCCACGATCAGCGGCTGTGCCTTCCACAGGTGCACGCCCGCCAGCACCACATCGCCGGCCGGCGGCGTGGAGGGCAGGTACACGCCGCGACCGTCGACCGGATTGATCTGGCCGGCGTTGTACGCGTCCATCAGCCCGTACTGCTGGCTGACCACGAAGTCTTCCTGGCCGTGGCCCGGGGCGGTATGCACCGCGCCGGTACCGTCTTCGTCGGAGACGTGCGCGCCGTTGAGCAGCGGGATGTCGCGCTGGGGGTAGAACGGATGGGCCAGCAGCAGGTTTTCCAGCGCGGCACCGGCGGCGTGGCCGTGCGCCACCACCTCCTGCACGCCGTAGCGGCGCAGCGCGCGCTCGGCGAGGGCGGCGGCGATCACCAGCCAGCGGCGCTTGCCGGCATGCGCCGGGCCTTCGACCAGCGCGTACTGGATATCGGCACCCAGCGACACCGCCAGCGAAGCCGGCAGCGTCCACGGCGTGGTCGTCCAGATCGGCACGGCCACCTCGACATCGGCCGGCAGGCTGACGCCGAAGCGTGTGGCCAGCTGCGCCGGGTCGCGCGCCACGTAGGCGACGTCGATCGCCGGCGAGGTCTTGTCCTGGTACTCGATCTCGGCCTCGGCCAGCGCCGAGCCGCAGTCGAAGCACCAGTGCACCGGCTTGGCGCCGCGCACGATGTGGCCGTTGGCGAATACCTTGGACAGCGCGCGGATCTCGTTGGCCTCGAAGTCGAAACTCAGCGTCTTGTACGGGTTGTCCCAGTCGCCGATCACGCCCAGGCGCTTGAAGTCGCGGCGCTGCAGTTCGATCTGCTCTTCGGCGAACTCGCGGCACTTCTGGCGGAACTGTACGGCGTCGAGCTTGGTGCCGACCTTGCCCCACTTCTTCTCGACCGCGATCTCGATCGGCAGGCCGTGGCAGTCCCAGCCCGGCACGTAGGGCGCATCGAAGCCGGCCAGGTAGCGCGACTTGACGATGATGTCCTTGAGGATCTTGTTGACCGCATGGCCCAGGTGGATCTGGCCATTGGCATAGGGCGGGCCGTCGTGCAGCACGAACAGCGGGCGACCCTGCGCGTTCTCGCGCAGGCGGGCGTACAGGCCCTCGTCTTCCCAGCGCGACAGAATGCCCGGCTCGCGCTTGGGCAGGTCGCCGCGCATCGGGAATTCGGTTGCCGGCAGATGAAGGGTGGCTTTGTAGTCCTGGCTCACGCAGTGGCTCGCAATCTGTGTTCGGAAAGGATGTGGCGCGCCTGTTCGGCGTCACGGTGCATCTGGTCGGTCAGCGCCGCCAGGTCATGGAACTTTTCTTCATCGCGCAGCTTGGCCACGAACTCCACTTCGATGTGGCGCCCGTAGAGGTCGCCCTGGAAGTCGAACAGGTGCGCTTCCAGCAGCGGCTCCACCCCGTCCACCGTGGGCCGGGTTCCGAAGCTGGACACCGAGGCCCACGGCTGGTCGAACACGCCATGCACCCAGGTGGCATAGATGCCCGACAGCGCCGGCGTCTTCGGGAAGCGCAGGTTGGCAGTCGGGAAACCGAGAGTACGGCCCAACTGGCGGCCGCGCACCACCCGGCCACCGATCGCATAGGGGCGGCCCAGCAGGTCGGCGGCGTGGCTGAAATCGCCGGCACGCAGCAGCTGGCGGATGCGGGTGCTGGAAATGCGCTCGCCGCGCAGGTCCACCGGTTCGATCTCGCCGGCACTGAAGCCACGGTCGGCACCCATCGCCTGCAGCAGGGCCAGGTCGCCCCTGCGCCGGTTGCCGAAGCAGAACTCCGGTCCGATCCAGACCTCGCGCGCGCTCAGCCGTTGCACCAGCAGCTGCTCCACGAACGCCTCGGCCGGCATCGCGGCCATGCGCGCATCGAAGCGCAGCAGGCCTATCCCGTCCACGCCCAGTTCGCGCAGCATCGCCACCTTGTCGCGGGCCAGGGTCAGCCGCAGCGGCGGCTCGCCCTGGGCGAAGTACTCGCGCGGCAACGGCTCGAACGCAACCGCCACGGCGGCCACGCCCATCGCGCGCGCACGCGCTACCGCGTGGCGCACCAGCGCACGATGGCCCAGGTGCAGGCCGTCGAATGCACCGATGCAGACCACGCTTCCGTGCGGGAACAACGGCCCGCCCTCAACGCTTCTAAACAGCCTGCTCATCAACTTGGAATGCGGCCCACCGGGGCCGATGCTTTGCAAGGGATAGCCATGAAGTATAGCCGGGTGCCCGCCGGATCAATGCTCGCGCAGGTGACGCGGGCGGAAGCCCATCGCCACCAGGGCCAGCAGATAGGTCAGACCACCGCCGCCGACCAGCGCGGCCAGGTTGCCGATGCGGTGCCACTTGTCCATCCCGGTGAAGTCGGACATCAGCTGCAGCAGGCCCAGCAGCACCGCCACCATCGCCGCGCAGGCCAGGCCCAGCTTCGTCACATAGCCCACCCAGCCCGGCCGCGGCTGGTACACCCGGGTCTTGCCCAGCCAGTACCAGAGCAGGCCAAGGTTCAGGTAACTGGACAGAGCGCTGGCGATGCCCAGGGCCAGGTGCAGGCCGGGCTGCTTGCCCAGCGCCACCCAGACCCCCTGCGCCTTCAGCGCCTCCGGCACCATTACCTGGTACAGCACCGCCAGCAGCGCGAAATTGAAGACCATGTTGGCCACCAGGGCGACCAGGCCGGCACGCACCGGGGTGCTCGTGTCCTGCCGGGCGTAGAACGCCGGCAGCACCACTTTGAGCAGGGCGAACGCCGGCAGGGCCAGGCTCAGTCCGTACACCGACAATGCGGTCATCCGGGTGTCGAACGGGGTGAACTGGCCGTGCTGGAACAGCGTGGCGATCAGCGGTTCGGCCAGCAGCAGCAGGCCAAGCATGGCCGGCACCGCGATCAGCAGCGTGGTGCGCAGGCCCCAGTCCAGGGCATTGGAGAAGCCTACCTTGTCGGTACTGACGTGATGGCGGGCCAGCGCGGGCAGGATCACCGTGCCCAGCGCCACCCCGAACACGCCCAGCGGCAGTTCCAGGAAGCGGTCGGCCAGCGACAGCCAGGACTGCGAACCGTCGGTGAGCTTGGCCGCGATCACGGTGTCCAGCAGCAGGTTGATCTGGGCCACGGAGGAGCCGAACAGGGTCGGCACCATCAGGGTCAGCACCTTGCGCACGCCGGGATGGGTCCAGCCCCAGCGCGGCAGCGTGAGCAGGTTGATGCCCTTCAGCGAAGGCAACTGGAACAGCAGCTGCAGCAGACCCGCCGCCAGCACGGCCCACCCCAGGGCCAGGATCTGCTTTTCGGGGGTGCCACCCAGCTGCGGCGCCAGCCACAGCGCGCCGGCGATCATGCACAGGTTGAGGATGACCGGGGTCAGCGCCGGCATCGCGAAGCGCTGGAAGCTGTTCAGCGCCCCGCCGGCCAGGGCCGTCAGCGAGACGAACAGCAGGAACGGGAAGGTCAGCCGGAACAGGTCCACCAGCAGCCCGTGCTTGGCCGGATCGGTCTCGACGCCGCTGGAGAACAGTGTGGCCAGCTGCGGGGCGAAGATCAGCGCCAGCGCAGTCACCAGCAGCAGCACCCCGCCCAGGGTACCGGCCACCCGCGACATCAGCTCGCGCAGCTCGGCATGCGGACGGGTTTCCTTCACCTCCGTGAACACCGGCACCAAGGCGGTGGCGAACGAGCCCTCCGCGAACAGCCGGCGCAGGAAATTGGGCACCCGGAAGGCGACCCAGAAGGCGTCGGTCACCGCATTGGTGCCGAACGTGGTGGTCACGGCCAGGTCGCGTACCAACCCCAGTACGCGCGAAATCATGGTCATGCTGCTGAACGACAGCAGGCCCCGCAACATCTTCGGTGAACTCACCCGTGTTCCCTCTTGACAATTGACTTGACGTACATTTTTCGAGCCATCATACTTTCCAGCTTGCTGTTCCCATTACACCGATTTTTCAGGAAACCACCACTGTGGCCAATATCAAGTCCGCCAAGAAGCGCGCCAAGCAGACCGTCGTGCGCAACGCGCGCAATACGGCTCAGCGTTCGATGCTGCGCACCGCTGTCAAGAAGGTGATCAAGGCTCTGGATGCCAATGACGCCGCCGGCGCCGAGGCAGCCTTTGCCGTCGCCCAGCCGATCCTCGACCGTTTCAGCTCGCGTGGTCTGATCCACAAGAACAAGGCCGCTCGCCACAAGAGCCGCCTGACCGCGCGCATCAAGGCCCTCAAGGCCGCCTGATACGGCGAAGTGACTGCCGGAAGCCCTGCTTTCGGCGGTACAGAAAAGCCCGGCCCTGGCCGGGTTTTTTGTTGGGCGGCATCCACGTGCGGCGTGCGCGCCGCGGACCGCACAGCGCCCGGCAGTGCGGCGCGGGATACCGGCGGCACCACAGAAAAACCCGGCCGAAGCCGGGTTGTTCAGGGGCGCGCGGATGCGCTCAGTACGCATCGCGCGCTTGCGCCTCGTCTTCCTTCTGGCGGTCGAAGAAGGCCATGATGTTGGTCATGATCGGCCAGGTGCCTTCACGACCCAGTGCCGAGACCAGGTACCACGGCTGGGTCCAGCCCAGCTCGGCGATGATCTTCTCGGCGGCGGCCTTGGCCTCGTCCTCGAACATCAGGTCGGCCTTGTTGAGCACCAGCCAGCGCGGCTTCTGCAGCAGCTCCGGATCGTGCTTCTCCAGCTCACGCTCGATCGCGCGCACCTGCTCGATCGGCGACACGCCCTCCACGCCGCCTTCCATCGGGGAGATGTCCACGAGGTGCAGCAGCAGGCGGGTGCGCTGCAGGTGGCGCAGGAACTGCGCACCCAGGCCAGCGCCATCGGCCGCCCCTTCGATCAGGCCGGGAATGTCGGCGATCACGAAGCTGCGGTAATTCTCGACCCGGACCACGCCCAGATTCGGATACAGGGTCGTGAACGGATAGTCCGCCACCTTCGGGGTCGCCGCGGACACCGCACGGATCAGGGTGCTCTTGCCGGCGTTCGGGAAGCCGAGCAGGCCAACGTCGGCCAGCAGCTTCAGCTCCAGCTTGAGCAGACGCTCCTCGCCCTCCTCGCCCGGCAGCGCCTGGCGCGGCGAACGGTTGGTGGAGCTCTTGAAGTGCATGTTGCCCAGGCCGCCCTTGCCCCCCTTGGCCACCAGCAGGCGATCGCCATGCCCGGTCAGATCGCCGATCACTTCGTCGGTGCTGACGTTGATGACCACGGTGCCGACCGGCACGGTGATGACCAGGTCTTCGCCGCCCTTGCCGTAGGCCTGGCGGCCCATCCCGTTCTCGCCGCGCTGCGCCTTGAAGATGCGCTCGTGGCGGAAGTCCACCAGGGTGTTGAGGTTTTCGTCGGCGCGGATCCACACGCTGCCGCCGTTGCCGCCATCACCGCCGTCCGGGCCGCCCAGCGGAATGAACTTCTCGCGACGGAAACCGACGCAGCCGTTGCCGCCATTGCCGGCGGTGACCTGGATTTCTGCTTCGTCTACAAGTTTCATGATTCTGGATGCCAACTGGAGGCGGCGGGCAGCGGATGCGCCCGACCGCAGAGTCTAACGTCCCCGGTACGATCCAGGGACGGCGGCGGGAAGGATCCCGCCCGGTATGCGTTCAACAAAAACAAAAACCCCGCCGAAGCGGGGCTTTCGTCAGCGGCCCCACGCCGAGGCGTGGGCGCCTGCGTGTCGCGAAGATCAGGCTTCGGCGACGACGCTGACGGTACGACGCTTCTTCGGGCCCTTCACCGAGAACTCCACCTTGCCGTCGATCAGCGCGAACAGGGTGTGGTCACGGCCCAGGCCAACGCCGGAACCCGGGTGGAACTGGGTGCCGCGCTGACGCACGATGATGTTGCCGGCATCGATGGCCTGGCCACCGAAGATCTTGACGCCGAGGTACTTCGGGTTGGAGTCGCGACCGTTGCGCGATGAGCCTACGCCCTTTTTATGTGCCATGACTGCTTCTCCTTATTACTTGCTGCCACCGGCGATGCCGGTGATCTCGATTTCGGTGTAGTACTGACGGTGACCCTGGCGCTTCATGTGGTGCTTACGGCGACGGAACTTGATGATCCGGACCTTGTCGGCACGACCCTGGGACACGACCTTGGCGGTGACCGAAGCGCCGCTCAGTGCGTCGCCCAGCTTGATGCCATCGCTGTCGCCCAGCATCAGGATGTTGTCGAACTTGATCTCGTTGCCAACGTCGACATCGAGCTTTTCAACGCGGAGCGTTTCGCCCTGCGCCACGCGGTATTGCTTACCGCCGGTTACCAGTACTGCGTACATGACCAGACTTCCTCTGTAGTTATTGTGGTCTATGGACTGCCGCCATCGAGGGCGGACAGAAGCGGAATTTTAATGACTCACCCCGGCCCGGGTCAACCCACCCCCGGGTCTGGGGCGCAATCGCCTGAACCCCGTTCAGGTTGAGGCCCGACCGGTCTCAGGGAATGAGACACGGGGCTGGCAATGTCGCCGATTGCCCCCAAATCCCAAGCTCGGTAGGCTGACCGATTGCCGTCTCCGCTTGCCCCACCCGCTTGCCGACCCCCGGGTCGAAGCCCCACAACGGATCCCCCATGGCGATGGATTTCATCCGCATCCGCGGCGCGCGGACGCACAATCTCAAGAACATCGATCTCGACCTGCCCCGCGACAAGCTCATCGTCATCACCGGCCTGTCCGGCTCGGGCAAGTCCTCGCTGGCGTTCGACACGATCTACGCCGAAGGCCAACGCCGCTACGTGGAGTCGCTGTCGGCCTATGCCCGGCAGTTCCTGAGCGTGATGGAGAAGCCGGACCTGGACCACATCGAGGGTCTGTCCCCGGCGATCTCGATCGAGCAGAAGTCGACGTCACACAACCCGCGTTCGACCGTCGGCACGATCACCGAGATCTACGACTACCTGCGTCTGCTGTACGCCCGTGTCGGCAGCCCGCGCTGCCCCGACCACGGCTACCCGCTGGAAGCGCAGACGGTCAGCCAGATGGTCGATCACGTTCTGACCCTGGACCAGGAACAGCGCTACATGCTGCTGGCCCCGGTGATCCGCGAACGCAAGGGCGAGCATGCCCAGGTGTTCGACCAGCTGCGCGCGCAGGGGTTCGTGCGCGTGCGCGTGGACGGCGTGCTGCATGAAATCGATGCGGTGCCGCCGCTGGCGCTGCGCCAGAAGCACACCATCGAAGCGGTGATCGACCGCTTCCGCCCGCGCGAGGACATCAAGCAGCGCCTGGCCGAGAGCTTTGAAACCGCGCTCAAGCTCGGCGACGGCATGGTCTCGGTGCAGTCGCTGGATGTCGAAGACGCGCCGGCCCATCTGTTCTCGTCCAAGTACAGCTGCCCGGTGTGCGATTACTCGCTGCCGGAGCTGGAACCGCGCCTGTTTTCGTTCAACTCGCCGGTGGGCGCCTGCCCCGGCTGCGACGGCCTGGGCATGGCCGAGTTCTTCGATCCCTCGCGCGTGGTGGTGCACCCGGAGCTGTCGCTGTCGGCCGGCGCCGTGCGCGGCTGGGACCGCCGCAATGCCTATTACTTCCAGCTGATCGCCTCGCTGGCCAAGCACTACAGGTTCGACGTGGACGCGCCGTGGCAGAGCCTGCCCGACGATGTGCGCCAGGCCGTGCTGTACGGCAGCGGCGAGGAGACCATCACCTTCACCTACTTCACCGAGGCCGGCGGGCGCACCCAGCGCAAGCACCGCTTCGAGGGCATCATTCCCAATCTCGAGCGCCGCTACAAGGAAACCGAATCGGCGGCGGTGCGCGAGGAACTGGCCAAGTACATCAGCGAACGCGACTGCCCCGAGTGCCACGGCGCGCGCCTGAACAAGGCCGCCCGCCATGTGTTCGTGGCCGACCGTGCGCTGCCGGAACTGGTGGTGCTGCCGATCGACGAGGCGCTGAAGTTCTTCAGCGGCATGAGCCTGCCGGGCTGGCGTGGCGAGATCGCCGGCAAGATCGTCAAGGAGATCGGCGAGCGGCTGGGCTTCCTGGTCGATGTGGGCCTGGATTACCTCACCCTGGAGCGCAAGGCCGACACTCTGTCCGGTGGCGAAGCCCAGCGCATCCGGCTGGCCAGCCAGATCGGTGCGGGCCTGGTCGGCGTGATGTACGTGCTCGACGAGCCGTCCATCGGCCTGCACCAGCGCGACAACGAACGCCTGCTCGGCACCCTCACCCGCCTGCGCGACCTGGGCAACACGGTGATCGTGGTCGAGCATGACGAAGACGCCATCCGCCTGGCCGATTACGTGCTGGACATCGGCCCGGGCGCGGGCGTGCACGGCGGCGAGATCGTCGGTCAGGGCACGCTGCAGGACATCCTGGATGCACCGCGCTCGCTCACCGGCCAGTACCTGTCGGGCAAGCGCGCCATCGAGATTCCGGCGCGCCGGCACAAGCCCAACCCGAAGATGACGCTGCACCTGCGCGGTGCCAGCGGCAACAATCTCAAGGGCGTGGACCTGGACATTCCGTCGGGTCTGCTGACCTGCATTACCGGCGTGTCCGGCTCGGGCAAGTCGACGCTGATCAACGACACCCTGTTCTCGCTGGCCGCCAACGAGATCAACGGTGCCTCACACCCGATCGCGCCGTACAAGGAGGTCGACGGGCTGGACCTGTTCGACAAGGTGGTGGACATCGACCAGTCGCCGATCGGCCGCACGCCGCGCTCGAACCCGGCCACCTACACCGGTCTGTTCACCCCGCTGCGCGAGCTGTACGCGCAGGTGCCCGAAGCGCGTGCGCGCGGCTATTCGCCGGGGCGCTTCAGCTTCAACGTCCGCGGCGGCCGCTGCGAAGCCTGCCAGGGCGATGGCCTGATCAAGGTGGAAATGCACTTCCTGCCGGACGTGTACGTGCCCTGCGATGTGTGCCACGGCAAACGCTACAACCGCGAAACGCTGGAGATCCTGTACAAGGGCTACAACATCAACGACGTGCTGCAGATGACCGTCGAAGATGCGCTGAAGCTGTTCGAGCCGGTGCCGTCCATCGCACGCAAGCTGGAAACGCTGGTCGATGTGGGCCTGAGCTACATCAAGCTGGGCCAGAGCGCGACCACCCTCTCCGGCGGTGAAGCGCAGCGCGTGAAACTGTCCAAGGAACTGTCGCGGCGCGATACCGGCCGCACCCTGTACATCCTCGACGAGCCGACTACCGGCCTGCACTTCCACGACATCGAAGCGCTGCTCGGCGTGCTGCACAAGCTGCGCGACGAGGGCAACACGGTGGTGGTGATCGAGCACAACCTGGATGTGATCAAGACCGCCGACTGGATCGTCGATCTGGGTCCGGAGGGCGGCCACCGCGGTGGCACCATCCTGGTCACCGGCACGCCGGAAGACGTGGCCGCGCACCCGGCTTCGTACACCGGCCAGTTCCTGGCCAAGATGCTGCCCTCGATCACTGCGCGCCCGGAGCGCCCGGCCGCCGTGGCCAACAAGCCTGACGCCCGCCCTCCCCGCAAGGTCAAGCCGGAAAAGCCGGCCAGGAAGGCAGCCGCTGCCAAGAGTACCGGCAAGGCCAGCAAGACTGGCACCACCCGCAAGAAGAAGGACGCCTGATGAGCACCGACCACACCATTCTTGCCCGCGTACCGATCAGCGTGCGCTGGCGCGACATGGACAGCATGGGCCACGTCAACAACGCCAAGTACATCTCCTATCTGGAGGAGGCGCGCGTGCGCTGGATGCTGGGCGTGGACGGCGTATCGATGACCGACCGCATCGCCCCCGTGGTGGCGGCCACCAACGTCAATTACCGCCTGCCGATCGTGTGGCCCAACGACATTGTGGTGGAACTGTTCGTGGAGCGGCTGGGCAACAGCAGCATCACCATCGGACATCGCATCGTGGACCAGCAGGACGACACCCGCCTGTATTCGGATGGCAACGTGGTGGTGGTGTGGATGGACACTCAGACCGGCAAAAGCGCGCCCCTGCCGGATGCGATCCGCAACGCCTCGTAGCGCCGGGTTCCACCCGGCTGCGGTTGATCCGCCTATCCGGCCCCCATCAGTGCCGCGCGTTGTCAGGGCGTCGCTCTGCGCACCTGCAGGGTGGCGTCCACCTTGCGGCCGTCTTCCAGGCTCAGCCGCAGCGGGACCTGCCCGCCTTCCTTCAGGGCGATGGCAGGCTGCATCAGCATCAGGTGCAGGCCACCGGGTTTCAGGTCCACCGTGGCGCCCGGTGCGATCGGCATCCGCTCGACCTCGCGCATCCGGCTGACGCCATTGACCAGGGTGGTTTCATGCAGCGACACATCGCCGAATGCCCGGCTGCCCGCGCCGACCACCACCACGGCGTTCGGGCAGTCATTGCGGATCCGCCCGTAGCCGGCCGCCATCGGCATCGCGCCCGGCGGCAGGCGCACCCAGCCCTCACGCACGGTCACGCACGCAGGTTCGGCCGCCGCGGCCGATGCTGCGAACGCACACAGGCCCAACAATACGCACACGAATGGTTTGGTTATCATCGCCTCAGTTCCCTGTCCGCAACGAGATCGCAGCATGACGACGCTTATCGAGGTGATCAACCACGGCCCCATCCGCGAGCTGCGGCTGGCACGCCCGCCGGTGAACGCACTGGACACCGAGCTGTGCCGTCACCTGATCCATGCGGTCAACCAGGCCATGACCGACGATGTGCACGGCATCGTGCTGTCCGGCAGCGAGCGCATCTTCAGCGCCGGCATGGATGTGCCGCACCTGCTCGGCCACGGTGAGGACAGGCACAAGCTGCTGGACAGCTGGCAGGCGTTCTTCGGCGCGGTGCGCACCCTGGCCGAATGCCGCGTACCGGTGGTGGCGGCACTGACCGGGCATGCGCCGGCCGGCGGTTGCGTGCTGGCCCTGTGCTGCGACTACCGGGTGCTGGCGCGCAGCGCGGACCCGGCCCAGCCGACGGTGATCGGACTGAACGAGGTGCAGGTCGGCCTGGTGGCGCCGGAAGGCATCCAGCGCCTGATGCGTCGCGTGGTGGGCCATCACCGCGCCACCCAGTTGCTGATCGGCGGGGAGATGGTGCCGGCCGAGCGCGCGCTGGCCATCGGCCTGGTGGACGAACTGGCCGACGCGCCGCAGGTGGTGCCGCGCGCGGTGGCCTGGCTGCAGCGCCTGCTGAAGCTGCCGCGCCAGCCGATGCTGCTCACCCGCGCCATCGCACGCACCGATCTGCATGAAGCGCTGCATCCTGACCTGATCCAGCTGGACCGCTTCGTGGAGGCCTGGTACGCCCCGGACGCCCAGCAGGCACTCCAGACCCTGGTCGCCCGGCTGGGCAAGGCCTGACCAGCACGCGGGGGCCGTCATGCCGGCCAGCGGCCGGCGCTGCCCTATAATTCGGGTTCGCCCCCCTCTGCTGGTTGCCTCCCTTGTCCGACACGCACGAACCCGTCGTTTCCGAGCTGATCGACCTGCTCACGCTCGAACGCCTGGAAGACAACCTGTTCCGCGGCCAGAGCCGCGACATCGGCACAAAGTATGTGTTCGGTGGGCAGGTGCTGGGCCAGGCGCTGTCGGCCGCTCAGGCCACGGTGGACAACGGCCGCCACGTGCATTCACTGCACGCCTATTTCCTGCGTGCCGGCAACATCGACCACCCCATCGTCTACGACGTGGACCGCACCCGCGATGGCGGCAGCTTCTCGGTGCGCCGGGTCACCGCGATCCAGCACGGCAAGGTCATTTTCTTCTGCGCGGCCTCGTTCCAGCAGGCCGAGAGCGGTGCCGAGCATCAGCACAAGATGCCGGAAGTGCCGCAACCTGAAGACATCGAACCCAACCGCCCGCTGCCGCCGGAGGTGCTCGAACGCCTGCCGATCAAGGTCCAGCGCTGGCTGTCGCGCGGCGGCCCGTTCGAGTTCCGCCACGTGTACCCGCGCGACGAACTCAACCCGCCCAAGCGGCCGCCCTACCACCAGGTGTGGCTGCGGTTGAACGAAACCGTGGGCGATGCCCCCGAGCTGCATCAGGCCCTGCTGGCCTATGCCTCGGACTTCCACCTGCTCGGTACGGCCACGTTCCCGCACGGCATCAGCTATTACCAGCCACACGTGCAGATGGCCTCGCTTGACCACGCCATCTGGTTCCACCGCCCGTTCCGCGCCGACGACTGGCTGCTGTATTCGCTGGACAGCCCCAGCGCGCAGGATTCGCGCGGCCTGGCCCGTGGCCAGTTCTTCACCCGCGACGGTGTACTGGTCGCCAGCACCGCGCAGGAAGGGCTGATCCGCGTGGTCACCGACAGTGCCGCGGCCGCCGCCGTCCCGGCCAAGGACTAATTCGATATGCGTCAGATTTTCAGCAGCCAGCGCGTGGAAACCGTGGAAGGCGTGGCCCAGCTGCTGCGCGATGCGGGCATCGACGTGCGCATCACCAACGGGCGCTCGTACCACAGCAAGCGCGGCAGCCAGTTCAGCTACCTGGACACCAGCAAGGCGTCCACCCACCCGACCCTGTGGGTGGTGCATGCCGACGATCAGCCGCGCGCGCGTGAGATCCTGCGCGACGCACGCCTGCTGGAAACCACCCGGCGCGACCACCCCACCGCCGAGTTCGCCTTCCGCGACCAGGTAGGCGAGGTGGCGCCGCGCCGCAACTGGGCCTGGCGCATTCGCATCGGCCTGCTGCTGGTCATCGCAGCAGTGGCGATGGTGGTGATGATGCGCCACCGTGGCGCGCCCACGGCGGAGCCCGTGCAGACCCGGCAGGCGCCACCGCAGGCACCGGCCACCCAACCGGCACAGGAAGAGGAAGACGTCCGCGTGCGGATCACGCCGGCACAGCAACCGTAAGCCGCGTCCGGCGGTCACATTCCCTGCCCTGCCCCGTCATGATGTCACTATCCCCAGGGACCGATGCCATGACGCCACACCCGTTGACCGCCACACTGGAGCGCGAACTGCCCGCCGCTGCGGGCGGCTGTCAGCAGTCCTACGGCCGTATCGTGCTGGCCTGCCAGAACACGGTGACCGCGATCGCCCTGGCGATCACCCGCGACGTGCAAGCCAGCGAGGACATCGCGCAGGAGGCCTTCATCAAGGCCTGGCAGCAGCTCAACCAGCTGCACAGCCACGCCAGCTTCCTGCCGTGGCTGCGCCAGATCACCCGCAACCTGGCCCGCGACTGGCTGCGCGCCAACCGCGGCCGGCCACTGTCGGGCGAGGCGGCCGAGATGGCGATCAGCATGGCCGCCGATCCCCGTCCCAGCGCGCCGGAGTACCTGCAACGGGTGGAAGAAGAAGTGGCCGCCGAGGAAATCATTTCAGCGCTGCCCGAAGACAGCCGCGAAACGCTGCTGCTGTATTACCGCGAGGGCCAGCGTTCCCAGCAGGTGGCCGACCTGCTCGGGTTGAGCGATGCCGCCGTGCGCAAACGGCTGTCGCGGGCGCGGGCCACGGTACGCGAGGAGATGCTGCGCCGCTTCGGCGACTTTGCCCGCAGTTCGGCGCCCAGCGCGGCGTTCGCCACCACGGTGGTGTCGATGGCGCTGGTCGCTGCGCCCGGCACGGCCAGTGCGGCGATCCTGATCGGCACCGGCATCGGTACCGGCAAGCTCGGGTTGGGGGGTGCCAGCCTGTCCGGCGGCGCGGCGATGGGCTCGCTGGGCGCCGCCGCCAGCCAGAGCCACCTGTTTGGCAGTGGCTTCGACTGGGGCGCGGCGGTGGGCGGCATGGTGGGCGGCGTGGTCGGCAGCTACCTCGGCGGGCGCTACCTGATGCGCTATGCGGAAACCGATGCCGAGCGCGCGGCCGTGCGCGGGTTCGTGCACTACAGCACCTTCACCGCCATGCTGATGTGCATGGCGGTTTTCGTTCTGACCGCGCTGCAGGCCACGTGGTATTGGCCGCTGATCGCGCTGGTGATCGGGCTGGCCGTCGTCAACTACCAGTGCCTGGTGCCGCTGCAGCGGATCATGGCGCCGATGATCGCCCGCGATGCCGCCCGCCACGGACGCAGCGGGCCAACGTGGACCTACCAGTGGATGTACGGCGGCAAGGCGATGATGGCGGTGAACCTGCTGATGCTCGTGGTGATCGCCGGGGTGATCGCCCGGGGCGTCCGGCTGGGGCATGCCTGAGGCCGGACAGCACACCGCCGGTCGATGACCGGCGGTGTGGGGTGCCGGGCCGGGGCCCGGCGGTGCGTTGCGATGGGCGGACGCTGCGTCAGCGGGCCTTCGGTGCCGGCGGAGCGTCACCCCGGTGACCGCCGCGCGGACCACCGAACGGGCCCTTGGCGGCGTCGAACTCGGCCTTGCTGATCTGGCCGTCCTTGTTGGTGTCGGCGGCAGCGAACCACGCATCGCGGTGCTGCTTCATGCGCAGCTCGCGGTCGGCCTTGTCCAGGTAGCCATCCTTGTTGACGTCCATCTGGTCGAAGCGCGCGGCCAGGCGCGGATCAGCCTTGGCCTCCTCGCGGCTGATGCGGCCGTCCTTGTTGGTATCCAGCCTGGCCATCATGTCGTCGCGGCCACCCGGGCCACGGCCGTGCCGCTTGCCATGCCAGCGCGGCAGTTCTTCGCGCGAGAGCTTGCCATCCTTGTTGGCGTCCAGGGTGTCGAACTTGGCGGCAAGACGCGGCGCCTTGGCCGCCTCGGTGCGGTCGATGAAACCGTCGCCGTTGGTGTCCAGCGTGGCGCGGGCCGGCGCACCGGTCGGGGTCGGGGCATCGGCGGCCACCGCCAGACCGGTCGCACCGGTGGTCATCAGCAGGGCCATCAGCAGAAGGGGGTTGCGATTGCGCATGGGTCACTCCGGTTCGTAGGGAAATCCGTGTGCGGTGCGTGGGCACCCACACCGGTAACAACGCGCGGGCACCGTCGGGGTTGACCGTCCCGGCGGCCGTGTTCATTTGGCAGACAGTCGCGCCGCCTGCGACGGCCGGGCGCTATGCTGGGCGCATGGCAATACACGGCGACCGCGACGACGAGCTGCGACTGTTCCAGACCGGCGACCACCCCTGTGGCTACTGGCCGGACCGGGCCGCGCGCGACCTGGTGCTCGACCCCCACGACGCACGCCTGGGGTCCCTGTACCCGATGGCGCTGAGCTGGGGCTTCCGCCGCTCGGGCGATCTGGTCTACCGCCCGCACTGCGCGCAGTGCCATGCCTGCGTGGCGGTGCGTGTCCCGGTGGCGCGCTTCGCGCCGGACCGCAGCCAGCGCCGCTGCCTGGCACGCAACGCCGACCTTGAGGTGCGGATCGTGGCAGCCGAACAGACCGACGAGCAGTTCGCGCTGTACCACCGCTACCTGACCCATCGCCACGCCCAGGGCGGCATGGACGAACACGGCCCGCACGAGTTCGACCAGTTCCTGATCGGGCAATGGTCGCAGGGCCGCTTCCTGGAGGTGCGCGGGCCGGGCCAGCCGGGGCACCGCGGCGACCTGCTCGGCGTGGCCGTCACCGACGTCACCGCGCAGGGGCTGTCGGCGGTGTACACCTTCTTCGATCCGGACCAGGCCGCACGCGGCCTGGGCACCTTCGCGATCCTGCAGCAGATCGCCTGGGCCCGTCGCGAACAGTTGCCACACCTGTACCTGGGCTACTGGATCCGCGACCACCGCAAGATGGACTACAAGCGCCGCTTCCGCCCGCTGGAGGCCTACGACGGCCGCCGCTGGCACGATTTCGACGACGACCGGGACGGGCGCTGACGCACCGCTGACATCGCGTCGGGTGCAGAATATGCGCATGAAAGCCCATCCCCTGATCCTTGCCCTGGCCCTGCTGTGCAGCGCCTGCGCCCAGAGCCCCGTCAAGACCGCCGCCATGCCGGACACGTCCTCCGCGCCCCTGCGGATTGCCACCTACAACACCTCGCTGTACAGCGACGAGACCGGCGGGCTGATCGCCGAGCTGGAAGGCGACAGCGAGCACGCACGCAAGATCGCCGCAGTGCTGCAGCAGGTCCGCCCGGACCTGGTGCTGCTCAACGAGTTCGACTACGACGACGCCCACCGCGCCGCCGACCTGTTCCAGCAGCGCTACCTGGGCACCGCCCAGCCCGGCGGCGGCGAGCCGCTGCACTACGCCTACCGCTACCTCGCCCCGGTCAACACCGGCGTACAGAGCGGGCTGGACCTGGACAACAACGGTGAGATCGGCGGCGACGGCCGCGCCCGCGGCAACGATGCCTGGGGCTACGGCCTGCACCCGGGCCAGTACGGCATGCTGGTGCTGTCGCGCTACCCGATCGATGCGGACAAGGTCCGCAGCTTCCAGTTGCTGAAGTGGAGCACGATGCCGGGCGCGCTGCGGCCGATCGATCCGCGGACGGGCACCTCCTTCTACAACGACCACGTGTGGTCGCAGCTGCGCCTGTCCTCCAAATCGCATTGGGACGTGCCGGTGACCACGCCGAACGGCGTGGTCCACGCGCTGGTCTCGCACCCCACCCCGCCGGTGTTCGATGGCCCGGAAAAGCGCAACGCCGCGCGCAACCACGATGAGCTGCGCCTGTGGCAGGAGTACCTGTCGGCCGGCGACAAGCCCTGGCTGTGCGACGACCGCGGCCAGTGCGGCGGCCTGGCGCAGGACGCGCGCTTCGTGATCCTGGGCGACCTCAACAACGACCCGGTCGATGGCGATGGCCGCCACGAGGCGATTGTCGAGCTGATCGAGAACGCACGCGTGCTGCGCTATCCGACCCCGCGCAGTGCAGGCGCCGAACAGACCAGCCTGGCCTATGCGGCCAAGGGCATCGTACGCAAGGGTGCGCCGTTCCATGCCACCGGCGATTTCGGGCCGAAGTCGGGCACGATGCGCCTGGATTACGTGCTGCCCTCGGTCGGTTTCAGCTACGTGGGCAGCGGCGTGTTCTGGCCCGCCAACGAACACCCGGAGGCGAAAATCGCCGATGGCAGCGACCACCACCTGGTGTGGGTGGACGTGCGCTGAGGGACGTACCTACCGCTTCATTGCGCCCCGGTCAGGGGCGCAGTTCAATCCCGATGGCGTCGGCCGCCTCACGCGCGATGCGGCGTGCGTCGTCGATATCGGCGCCGCGCGCCAGGGTGACGCCGACGCGGCGGTGACCATGCACGCTGGGCTTGCCGAACAGGCGCAGCGCCGTGTCGGGATGGACCAGTGCGGCATCCACATTGCTGAAGAAGGGCACGCCTTCGCCGTGCGCCAGCATCGCGCAGGAGGCGGACGGACCGCTCTGGCGGATCAGCGGGATCGGCAGGCCGAGAATCGCCCGGGCGTGCAGCGCGAACTCGCTCAGTTCCTGCGAGGCCAGCGTGACCAGGCCGGTGTCATGCGGGCGCGGCGAGACTTCGCTGAACCACACCTCGTCGCCCTTCACGAACAGCTCCACGCCGAACAGGCCCCAGCCGCCGAGATCGTCGGTGATGGCCTGCGAGATTTCTTCGGCACGCGCCAGCGCGCGCGGCGACATCGACTGCGGCTGCCAGCTTTCGCGGTAGTCGCCGTCCTTCTGCCAGTGGCCGATCGGCGCACAGAACGAGGTGCCGCCGGCATGGCGCACCGTCAGCAGGGTGATTTCGTAGTCGAAATCGATGAAGCCTTCGACGATGCAGCGCCCCGCGCCGGCGCGGCCGCCGGTCTGCGCGTATTCCCAGGCCGGCGCGATGTCGGCCTCGCTGCGCAGGGTGCTCTGGCCCTTGCCCGACGACGACATCACCGGTTTGACCACGCACGGCAGGCCGATCGCCGCCACGGCGGCGCGGTACTCGGCCTCGGTATCGACGAACCGGTACGGCGAGGTCGGCAGCCCCAGGGTTTCGGCGGCCAGGCGACGGATGCCTTCGCGGTCCATCGTCAGGCGCGCGGCGCGCGCGGTGGGCACCACGCGCTGGCCGGTCTCCTGCTCGAGCTGCACCAGCGTTTCGGTGTGGATGGCCTCGATCTCCGGGACGATCAGATGCGGCTGTTCCTGGGCAATCAGCGCGCGCAGCGCCATCGCATCGAGCATGTCGATCACATGCGCGCGATGCGCCACCTGCATCGCCGGGGCATCGGCATAGCGGTCGGCGGCGATCACCTCCACCCCCAGCCGCTGCAGCTCGATGGCGACCTCCTTGCCCAGTTCGCCCGAGCCCAGCAGCAGGACGCGGGTGGCGGAAGGAGACAGCGGCGTGCCGAGCGTGGTCATGGCGTTTTCCGGGCATCAGGGGCGGGTGGGCATTCTAGAGCGTGGCGGCCGGCGACGGGATGATCCCGGGACAGGAGGCACTTGCATGTTGATATCATTTTGATATCTTTGAGTCCCAACCCTCCCAAGGACGATCCCCGTGAAAGAGAAAACCATCCGTTCGATGTCCGGCCTGGTGCTGCTCGCCCTGGTGCTGCTGGCGTCTCTGCTGGGCGGCGCCCTGTTTGTGGGCGGTGTCATCGAGCAGAAGCAGGCCGGCGGCGCGCTGGCGGTGCTGTCGATCCTCGCGGGGCTGGGCATCGGTGCCTTGGCGATGTTGGTGCTGGCCGGCGTATACACCGTGCAGCCCAACCAGGCCGTGGTGCTGAGCCTGTTCGGCAAGTATGTCGGCACGGTCAAGGACAACGGTCTGCGCTGGAACAACCCCTTCTTCAGCAAGAGAAAGGTCAGCCAGCGCGTGCGCAACTTCGAAAGCGGCAAACTGAAGGTCAATGAACTGGATGGCAGCCCGATCGAGATCGCCGCAGTGATCGTCTGGCAGGTGGTGGACGCCTCCGAGGCGGTCTACAACGTGGACGACTACGAGAGCTTCGTGCACATCCAGTCCGAATCGGCCCTGCGCGCGATGGCCACCAGCTACCCGTACGACCAGCATGAAGACGGCCAGCTCTCCCTGCGCAGTCACGCCGCCGAGATCTCCCAGCACCTCAAGGACGAACTGGCCGAGCGCCTGGCCGATGCCGGCGTGCAGGTGCTCGACGCGCGCATCAGCCACCTGGCCTACGCCGCCGAAATCGCCCAGGCGATGCTGCAGCGCCAGCAGGCCAACGCCGTGATCGCCGCACGTACGCGGATCGTGGCCGGTGCGGTGGGCATGGTCGAAATGGCCTTGGCCGAGCTGCAGAAAAACGGCGTCGTGCAGCTGGACGAAGAGCGCAAGGCGCACATGGTCAGCAACCTGCTGACGGTGCTGTGCTCGGACCGTGGCACCCAGCCGATCGTCAACGCCGGCTCGTTGTACTGACGTCATGGCCGAGAAGAAAGCCTATCCGCTGCGCATCAACGCCGACGTGCTGGCGGCCGCGCAGCGCTGGGCCGATGACGAGCTGCGCAGCCTCAACGCACAGATCGAGTACGTGCTGCGCGACGCACTGCGCAAGGCCGGACGCCTTCCCAAACCGGATGCCAACAAGGAGAACAGTGAATGAGCAAGCGTTGGAAGTACCTGACCGTGGAAGTGAAGCCCAGCTGGTCGGGGAAGATGGACACCGAGGAAGTGCAGACGCAACTGAACCGGCATGGGCAGCTTGGCTGGGAACTGGTCAACATCGTCATGGCCGCACCGATGACCGCAGCGGTCCTGGTCTTCAAACAGGAGGCCTGAGATGCACACGACGCTCCGTCGCGGCGCCGCTCTGATGTTCGCCAGCCTGGCGCTGGCGGCTGCGGCCGCGCCGCCGGAACAGACCGCCACTGCCGTGCTGGACCGACTGCAGGCCGGCGATGCGCAGGCGGCCGAGGCGCTGTTCACGCCGGAACTGGCCCAGGCCGCGCCCGCCGCCACGCTGCAGGCGCTGTGGCAGTCCTTCGGCGAACCGCGCGGCCGCGGCGCGGCGCGGGTGACCCCCCACCAGGGCATGCAGGTTGTCGTGCAGCCCCTGCAGTTCGCCACCGGCACGGTCGATGCGCAGGTGGCCGTGGATGCGGCCGGCCGTGTCGCCGGGCTGATCTTCCGGCCCGCCGCCACGCCTGCGGCGCCCGCCCCGGACGTGCCTGCCGGCGCCGGTTATCGCGAGCAGCCGCTGGAGATTCCCACCACCAGAGGCAGCCTTCCCGGCACGCTGGCCATGCCCGCCGGCACGGGGCCGTTCCGCGCGGTGGTGCTGGTGCATGGCTCCGGTCCACAAGACCGCGATGAAACCATCGGCGCCAACCGGCCCTTCCTGGACGTGGCGCGCGGGTTGGCGGCGCAGGGCATCGCGGTCCTGCGTTACGACAAGCGTACCCACGCCCGTCCGCAGGATTTCAGCGGTACCGGCTACACCGTGGACGATGAAACCACCGACGATGCGGTGGCCGCCATTGCGGCGCTGGCCGCTACCGCCGGTATCGATCCGCGGCACCTCTATGTGATGGGCCACAGCCAGGGCGGCATGCTGGCCCCGCGCATCGCCAGCCACTCGGGCAAGGTCGCCGGGGTAGTGCTCTGGTCCGCGCCGGCGCGCTCGCTGCTCACCCTGCTGCCCGAACAGAACCGCTACCTGCTGGGCCTGGACGGCCAGATCAGTGCCGATGAGCAGGCCTTCCTGGACAAGCTCGATGCGCAGATCGCCGCCGCGCGCGGCACGGCACCGACGGACGCCGCCGACCTGCCGCTGGGCCAGCCGGCACGGTACTGGCAGTCGTTCGAGGCGATCGATCCGGTTGTCGACGCGCGCCCTGGCGCAGCCGATCCTGCTGCTGCAGGGCGGGCGCGACTTCCAGGTGGTCGATACCGACTGGCAGCTGTGGAGGCGCGGGCTGGCACGGCAACGTGCGGTCACCTTCCGCGACTACCCGTCACTGAATCACCTCGGCATCGCCGGTGAAGGTCCGGGATCGCCGAAGGAATACACCCGGCCCGGCCACGTGGCCGCGCCGCTGATTGATGATGTGGCGCGATGGATCGGAGCACAGCCGTGAACGCGACACTCCCTGCCGCCCGCACCTTCGCGGTGGCACCTGCAGCGGTATGGCGGCTGCTCTGGCTGTGGGGGCCGCTGCTCGGCTGCGCGGCGCTGATCGTGGTCGGCACGCTGCAGTCCGACCAGCGCACCACGCACGAACTGGCGTTGACCGTGCCGTTCCTGGCGCTTCTGCTGGCGGTGCTGACCTGGGCCTTTTTCCGCCGCCGCATCACCCTGCAGGGCAGCACGCTGGACGTCACGGCCGCGTTCTACCGCAGGCAGGTGCCGGTGCAGGCGATGATGCTGGCCAAGGCGCGGGTGGTGGACCTGGCCGGACATGACGCGCTCCGCCCGCGGATGATGCTCAACGGCTACGGCGTGCCCGGCTTCAACGCCGGGCACTACCGGCTGCGCGACGGCAACCGTGCGTACTGCCTGCTCACCGACGCCAGCCGCGTGCTGCACATCCCCCTGCACGACGGCAGCGTGCTCCTGCTCAGCCCCGAGCAGCCCCGCGCCCTGCTGGCGGCACTGCAGGCGCTGGCCGGGCCTGCGGCCACGCACTAAGCTGGGCACATGCGCCGATCCCCTGCCCTGCTGATCAATACCGCCGAGATCGAACTGTGGCCCGGCGGACTGCTGCGCGCACGCGGCAATGCCGATGCGCGTGCCCTGGCGACTGCCCACACGGTATTGCGGCGCAAGCGTGATGGTCGCTACCTGGCGGCGGTATCCACGCACGGTGTACTGCCGCTGGTGCCGCGGCTGATGCGCGAACCCGGCATCGACGCGGCGCTGGATGCGCTCGAACACCACCTCACCGGTCGCGAGCGTACGCACGATCTTGACGGGGTGTTGCCGCTGCACGGCTTGGAGGTGCGCCTGGCGCAGCTCGGGGTCGATGCGCAGGCCTACGAGCACACGACCGGGCTGGCGCTGGAAGCCGAACCGGCACGACTGCAGTTCGCCGGCCGCGACCGCTACCGTCGCCCGCTGTGGCTGCACCATCGCGCGGCACGCAGCTGGCAGCGCATGCGCGCCCAGGCCGCCGCCGACGGGATCGTGCTGGAGGCCATCTCCGGCTATCGCAGCCACGATTACCAGCTCGGCATTTTCGAGCGCAAACGCGCGCGTGGGCTGGCGGTGGCCGATATCCTCACCGTCAACGCGGCACCGGGCTACAGCGAGCATCACGGTGGACGTGCGCTGGACATCGGCAGTCCGGGCGAACCCCCGGCGGAAGCGAGCTTCGAGGCCACCCCCGCCTTTGCCTGGCTGACGGCGCACGCGGCCGACGCCGGCTTCCGGTTGAGCTACCCACGCGACAATCCGCACGGCATCGTCTACGAACCCTGGCACTGGTGCTGGCACCCGGCGGGCGACTAACCTTCGCATTCGAACAAGGGAGCGGGATCATGGACGACATCAGCCCGTATCAGGTGGGCACGACGACGCGGCCAGCCGCACCGCGCCGGGCGTGGGATCACGCACCGCGCCCGCTCACCTCACCGATCCGGCAGATGGCCGCACTGGGCGCGATCCTGGCCGTGCTGGCAGTGGGGATGGCCGTGTACCACCTGGGTGATGCGGTCCAGATCAGCATCGAGACATCGGATGGGCGCATCGGCATGTCGCTGGCCGCGGCCGTGTTCCTGGTCGATGCGTGCATCCAGATCGCGCTGTCCTGGGGCGTGCTGCGCGCCAGCCGCGTGGCCGCCTGCCTGCTGATGGCCTACTACCTCGCGGGCAAGGTCCTGCTGCTTGTCGTTGGCGACGGCCCGACGGTGCCGGGCCTGGCCTGGATGGTGGTGGTCTGCGGGGTGATGCTGCGCGGCACGATCGCCACATTCCGCTACCACGGCCACCTGAAGCAGGAGCAACGCCATCCGCCCCGCCGGCTCAGCAACGACCCGGCCTTCGCGCCGAGGACGCCGGCCCTGGAGTGACCCGCCGCGCTCAGTCCTGCGAACGGTTGGTGGGCGCCTTCGGCGCGTCGGTGAAATCGGCGATCCGCCACAGGTACAGGCTGGCGTAGGTCCGGAACGGGCCCCACGCGGCGCCGCGCGCCTGCAGTTCCTTCGGCGTCGGCATCAGCGCGGCCTTGTCCACGCGCTGGGCACCCTTGCGCACGCCGAGGTCGTCGACCGGCAGGATGTCCGGCCGGCCCAGGCGGAACATCAGCATCATTTCCACGGTCCAGCGGCCGATGCCACGGATCGGCACCAGCGCGGCAATGATCGCATCGTGGTCCATCACCGACATCCGGCGCAGGTCGGGAATCTCGCCGGCCGCCTCGCGCCGCGCCAGGTCACGCAGCGCCAGCGCTTTGTTGCCCGACACCCCGCACGCGCGCAGGCCCGGATCATCGATGCGCGCCAGGGTATCGGCGTGCAGGCGCGGGCTGCCGATCGCCGCTTCCACCCGGCCCACGATGGTGGATGCCGCCTTGCCGCTGAGCTGCTGGAACAGGATCGCCCGCGCCAGCGCATCGACCGGGTCGAACGAGCGGCCCCACCCCGGGGGCGGCTCGATCGGACCGAGCCGTTTCATCCAGGTGCCGAGGCGACAGTCACGCCGGCTCAGCCAGGCGTATGCCTCCTCCACATCGAAGCCGCGGCGGAAGCGCGGCACCTCAACGCCTCAGGGCATTGAAGGCGTACACCACCCACCCCAGCATCAGCGCGCTGCCGCCGACCGGCGCCAGGCCGGTGCGGAACTGCCAGACCGCTCCGGCGACCAGGCTGCCCGAGAAAAGCAGCGTGCCCAGCAGCAGCACTGACAGGGCCAGCTTGCCGACCCGGTTCTGCTGGGTGGCCCCCAGCGCGGCCAGCGCCACGCCGTGCCCGAAGGCGAACAGCGCGGCGGTGTTGACGTGCGACTGCGCCAGCGGCTCGGCGATGCCATGCGACGCATAGGCCGACAGACCCACCGCCGCGGCGGCCAGCAGGCCGCCCAGGCAGGCCAGCAGTGAGGGTCTGCGCGCGCGTCGTTCGAGGTTGAGCATCCTTCCATCCTTCCAGACAAGGCTCCCACAACGGAGCGGCAAAAAAAAACGCGCCGCAGGAAGCGGCGCGTTTTCGTCGTGCGTTACATCACGGCAACCGTCGGTTTACTTGACGGCCCAGTAGATGTCGTACGTACCTTCCGGGGTGAAGGACTTGTCCACACCACCGTTCCAGGATTCGTACGGACGGTCGATCACTTCGTTGCCGGCAGTGACAGCCCAGGCACGCAGAGCGTTGCGCGCCACGTCCAGACCCGCCATGTGGCCGGTATAGGCCGCGTGGGCCGAACGGTGCGGCGCGACATGTACGTACTTGACCGGTGCGTCACCGTCGATCTTCACCGTCAGGGCCTCGGCCGAGGCCGCTTCAGCACCCTTCTTCTTGACCGGCTGGGCCACGTCGAAGGCGTACTTCTCCTGACCGAAGTCGGTGGTGATGATGCGCAGCGGACCGGCGGCTTCGAGGTTGTTGGCCTCCATCACGCGCTTGATCCATTCCTGGTTGTCGCGGATCGACTTGGTGATGGTTTCCTGACCGCGGTCGACGTTGCCGGCGTTGACGACCAGCAGGTCTTCGACCGGGACATCGACGATGGCCAGATCGGTCAGCGGGGCTTCGGCAGTGCGGTAGTCAACGTTCGGCACGGTGGCCAGCATGTTGGCCATGCGGCTCAGACCCAGCTTCAGGTCGTCACCGATGTGGCGGCTGACGTACAGGCCGGCGTAACGACCGAACAGGTCGAAGCCGTACTTGACGCTGTAGTCCTGCGTGATCTTGACGTTGCGGCCACCCTTGCCGGTCGGCTCGAGGGTGAAGCTGGTGGTCTTGTCGTGGCCCTTGCTCGGGTCCTCGATCGCGATCGCCACGTGCTTGTTCTGCTCGGACTCGGTGATCACCCAGCTGCCCTGGCCCAGGGAGCTTTCCTTGGAGGCGTAGTCCAGGCGGGCACCCACGCCGGCGGCCGGGCCGGAGTGCTTCAGCTCAACGGCGGGATCGCGCAGCAGCAGCGGGTTCCAGTCCTTGAAGCGGCGCAGGCTGTTGACCGTGTCGAACACGATCGTCATCTTGCGGTTGGTCTCGATGCTTTCGGAAATATGGCGCTCGCCCGGCAGACATACGCCAATGATGACGAACAGGCCAGCCACGATCCCCAAGGCGATCAGGAACTCGATAATACGGGTCATTCAGGAGTCTCCGGGGCCGATCCCACGGCCGGGTTGATTGAAGCGAAGCGCCAATCCTAGCAGGCTTCGCGGGTGTTGTTGATCAGGATTGGCGCACCGGTTTCCATGCCGGCAGCGGTTTTGCATAGACAAGGAGCGGAAAGATAGCGCATCGCGGGTGCCAGCACGTAGGGGATGGGCGATATTTCTTTGCCGGATTCGGCGAAAACCCCTCGCCAGCCGCCCGCATCCCTTGTGCCGCAAGCCTTTCGGCCATCGGTGAATGTTTTTGCCGTGGGCCTCAGACCAGTTGGAGTTCGAAGGCCTTCAATACGGCCCGGGTGCGGTCGCGCACGCCCAGCTTGGACAGGATGTTGGACACGTGGTTCTTGATGGTGCCCTCGGCCACGCCCAGCGAATTGGCGATCTCCTTGTTGGAGAACCCGCTGGCCATCAGCCGCAGGATCTCGGTCTCGCGGTCCGTCAACGGATCGGGCCGGTCCAGGCTGACGAATTCGTTGCGCATGTGCTCCAGCCCGGACAGCAGGCGCTGGGTCACGGCCGGCTGGACCAGCGAGCCGCCGTCGGCCACGGTCCGGATCGCCCCGACCAGCTGTTCCAGGGTGACGTCCTTGAGCAGGTAGCCCTTGGCGCCGGCCTTCAACCCGGCCAGCACAAGCTGGTCGTCGTCGAACGTGGTCAGGATGATGGTGGGCGGCAACTGGTTCAATCGCGACAGCATCTGCAGTGCTTCCAGCCCGGACATCACCGGCATGCGCATGTCCATGAGCACCACGTCGGGCCGTACCTGCGGAACCACGTCCACCGCCTGGCGCCCGTCGGCGGCCTCGGCGACCACCTCGATGCCATCGTCGAGTGCCAGCAGCGAGCGGATCCCCTGCCGCACCAGGGTTTGGTCGTCGACCAGGCAGACGCGAATCATCAACGCACTCCTTCCAGGATGGCACCCAGCATCAGCACTGGCACGCCGGGGACCGAGGCGCACAGGCGGAAGCCCTGTCCCCGGCGGGTTTCGATCTGCAGCTCTCCGCCGCATTGTTGCAGGCGTTCGCGCATCCCGCGCAAACCATTGCCAACCACGATGCCGTCGGCCCCCACCCCGTCATCATGCGCCTGCAGCACCACCATGCCCGGCGCCTCGCGGCGCACGCGGATCCAGAGATTGCGGGCGTGCGCGTGGCGCACGGCGTTGGTGATGATTTCCTGGGTGCAGCGCAGCAGGACGTGCGCGCGCTCGGGGTCTTCCACGCTCAGCGGCTCTTCGATGTCCAGGTGGATGTCCAGCGACGGCACCTGTTCGGTCAGCGGGCGCAGGGCGGCGGCCAGGTCGATGGCGCCGCTGTCGCGCAGCTGGCTGACCGCCTCGCGCACGTCGGTGAGCAGCAGTTTGGCCAGGGTGTGGGCCTGGTGCACATGTTCCTGGGCCTGGCCTTCGGTGATGTGGCCGGCCACTTCCAGGTTCAGGCTGAGCGCGGTGAGGTGGTGGCCGAGCAGGTCGTGCAGCTCGCGCGAGATGCGGGTGCGCTCGTTGACGCGCGCGCTCTCGGCCAGCAGCACGCGGGTGGCGCGCAGTTCGGTGTTGAGCCGGCGCTGCTCCTCGCGGGCGTCGGTCTGTTGCCGGGCGACCAGGCTGGTCACGAAGATGAACATGGAGAAGCCGCCGTACAGCAGCGACTGCATTATCGCCTCGAACAGCGAGAACGGCAGGAACAGGTAGTAGACCGGTGCGACGGCCAGCTGGCTCAGCAGCAGCCAGATCACGCCCACCCGTGCCGGCAGCATCCACGGGATCACCCCGGCGGCCACCATCATCAGAATGCTGCCCAGGCCCGAACCGCTGAGGAAGCTCACCCCGAGGGCCGACACGGTCAGCAGAACCAGGATCGCGCGGTCGTACCAGGCCGAGTGGCCGCCGTGGCGCAGACCACGGGTCAGCCACAGGTAGCCCCCGCCGAACGCCAGGTAGGCCACGAACAGCAGCACGGCGAACAGGTCCACCCCACCGCTGTGGCGGATCAGGGCTTCGTACTGGGAGTACACCAGCGGCAGGCCGAGCATGACCCAGGTGAACAGGCCGGCCAGTCGCAGTACTCGGGTTTGGCTGAGGTATCCCAACATGGATGCATCTTAGGCTGAACCTGCGCCCCTGCACCCGGACATAAGTCATGGCCGCCGGGTCGCGGGGGGCCTCCACCCATGCAATAATCCGGCGCAGGGCCCCTTGATGGGCCAACCGCGTTACCCCACGGAGTCACAATGTCGATTGTCATCCGCGACGTGCGCGAGCACGAGCTCGATTCCGTCCTGGCCCTGAACAACAACGCCGGCCTGGCCATCCTGCCGCTGGATGCCGCGCGACTGCGTCTGTTCTACGAAACCGCTGAATATTTCCGCGTCGCCGAGCGCGACGGCAACCTGGCCGGTTTCCTGATCGGCTTCGGCAGCGAGAGCCAGCACGACAGCACCAACTTCGCCTGGTTCAAGCAGCACCTGGGCACCGGCTTCTTCTACATCGACCGCATCGTGGTCGCCAGCCGCCGTCGCGGCGGTGGCGTCGGCCGTGCGTTCTATGCCGATGCACAGAGCTACGCCGAGCTGCGCTACCCGCAGATGACCTGCGAGGTGTTCCTGGACCACGGCGCCGACGCCGCCCTGCTCTTCCACGGCAGCTTCGGCTTCCGCGAGGTCGGGCAGAACACGATGTCGCACGTGGACGTGCGCGCCAGCATGCTGCTCAAGGACCTGTGCAGTTACCAGTGGGTGCACGACACCTACGGCGACCAGCTGCCCGACGTGCCCTGGGTGGGCCACCGTCGCGAGCCGCTGCGCGTACAACGGCCGACGGGGACCTGATTGGTGGCAGCGAACATGGATTTTGAACAGGCCGGGGAACTGAAGATCGGCCAGGTCGGTATCGCCAACCTGCGCATCCGCACCCTCGACGTAGAACGCCTCACCCGTGAAATGCACGACCGCGTGGCACGCGCGCCCAAACTGTTCGGGCGCGCGGCGGTGATTCTGGATTTCGGCGGCCTGAGCCAGATGCCCGACGTGGCCACGGCCCGGGCACTGCTCGATGGCCTGCGTGGTGCCGGCGTGCTGCCGGTGGCGCTGGCCTATGGCACCACCGAGACCGAGCTGCTGTCCCAGCAGCTCGGCCTGCCCCTGCTGGCCAAGTTCCGCGCGCAGTACGAGCGCGCCGAGGCCGAACCCGTCGCCCCGCCACCGGCACCGGAACCGCCGCGCCGCACCCGCGCGGCGGCGGCCACGCCCGCACCGGTTGCAGCGCCCCCGGCCGCTGCAGCGTCGCAGCCCGGCCGCATGCAGACCAGCAACGTGCGGTCGGGCCAGCAGCTGTATGCCGAAAACTGCGACCTGACCGTGATGGCCACGGTGGGCGCCGGCGCGGAAGTGATCGCCGACGGCAGCATCCATATCTACGGTACGCTGCGGGGCCGCGCCCTGGCAGGTGCCCAAGGCAATACCACGGCGCGTATTTTCTGCCGTGATTTCCATGCTGAACTGGTCGCCATTGCCGGCCATTACAAGGTACTGGACGATGTCCCGGACACGCTGCGCGGCAAGGCCGTGCAGGTGTGGCTGGAACAGGACCAGATCAAGATCGCTGCGCTGGACTGATGCAGCCCCCAAAATACAAGAATCAGGAGAAGTCCTTTGGCTGAAATCATCGTAGTCACCTCCGGCAAAGGCGGCGTCGGCAAGACCACCAGCAGCGCCAGCCTGGCCTGCGGGCTGGCACGTCGTGGCAAAAAGGTGGCGGTGATCGACTTCGACGTCGGCCTGCGCAACCTGGACCTGATCATGGGCTGCGAGCGCCGCGTGGTGTACGACTTCGTCAACGTGGTACACGGCGAAGCCACGCTCAAGCAGGCGCTGATCAAGGACAAGCGGTTCGACAACCTGTACGTGCTGGCTGCCTCGCAGACCCGCGACAAGGATGCGCTGACCCAGGAAGGCGTGGGCAAGGTGCTCAAGGACCTGGCCGCCGACGGCTTCGACTACATCATCTGCGACTCGCCGGCCGGTATCGAGAAGGGTGCCTTCCTGGCGATGTACTACGCCGACCGCGCCGTGGTGGTGGTGAACCCGGAAGTGTCGTCGGTGCGCGACTCCGACCGCATCATCGGCCTGCTCGATTCGAAGACGCACAAGGCCGAGTCCGGGCAGAGTGTGCCGGCCTTCCTGCTTCTCACGCGCTACAGCCCGGCACGGGTGGAAAGTGGCGAGATGCTGAGCATCACCGACGTCGAGGAAGTGCTGGGCCTGAAGGCGATCGGCGTGGTGCCCGAATCGGGCGACGTGCTGAACGCGTCCAACAAGGGCGAGCCGGTGATCCTGGACCCCGAATCGGCGGCAGGCCAGGCCTACGAAGATGCGGTGGGCCGCATCCTCGGCGAAGAGCGTCCGATGCGCTTCACCACCGTGGAGAAGAAAGGCTTCTTCAGCAAGCTGTTCGGAGGGTAAGCATGGGACTGTTCGATTTCCTGAACCGGAAGAAGACCACTGCCGAAACGGCCAAGAACCGCCTGCAGATCATCATCGCGCAGGAACGCAGCCACCGTGGCGGCCCGGATTATCTGCCGCTGCTGCAGCGCGAGCTGCTGGAAGTGATCAAGAAGTACGTCAATATCGACGCCGACGCGGTCAAGGTGGACCTGGTCAAGGACGGCGAGCACGACGTGCTGGATATCTCCGTGGCGCTGCCGGAAGGTCCGCAGCAGCCCTGACCGACACCGCCCCTTCCCTCCGGAAGGGGCGCACTTTTCGTATTGCATGACCACCGTCGCCACCGACGCCGAGCCGCAGGTCACCTGCGTAGGCGATATTGATTTCGAGGATGCCGCCACACTGCTGGCGGCGCATGCGCTGCGCCTGCATCGGATCGAGGCGGGTGCGCCGATCCCGGGCAGCTACTGGGGCGAGCCGGAGGCGGGCATCATCGGCAGCGATGTGTACGTCCGCGACGACACGCCGGTGCATTCGATGCTGCACGAGGCCTGCCACCTGATCGTGCTGCCGCCGGAGCGGCGCGCACGGGTCCACACGGACGCGACCGATTCGGTCCCCGAGGAAGACGCCACCTGTTACCTGCAGATCGTGCTGGCCGCGCAGCTGCCGGGCGTGGGCAGCGATCGGCTGATGGCCGACATGGACGCGTGGGGGTATACGTATCGCCTGGGGTCGACCAGAGCGTGGTTCGAGCAGGATGCGGATGATGCGAAAGCGTGGCTGATCGAACGCGGTCTTCTTCCTGCGTAAAGCATCGGTAGTGCCGGCCGTTGGCCGGCACGCGCTCTGTGTGCGTGCAAGTCCCCGGCGCTGCGCGCCGTCGCCCGACCGGCGGTCGGGCGCTACCCGGGTGTGGGCCGGGGGCTAGTGCCCTGCCAGCGAGCGCAGGGTGACGCCGACGATGTAGGCCAGATAGGTGCCGGTGGCGTAGCCCATCGTGCCGAGCAGCACGCCGACCGGGGCCAGCGACGGATGGAACGCGCTCGCCACGACCGGTGCCGAGGCCGGGCCACCGATGTTGGATTGCGAACCGATCGCAAAGTAGAAGAACGGCACCTTCAGCACCATCGCCAGCGTCGACAGCAGGACGATGTGCACGGCGATCCAGATCAAGCCGAGCAGGAACAGCCACGGGCGTTCCAGCAGCGCGAGCAGGTCCATCTGCATGCCGATGCACGCGATCAGGAAGTAGAGCAGCAACGAGCCGAGCTTGGAGGCACCGGCGCCTTCGAGATTGCGAGCCCGGGTGAAGCTCAGGGCCAGACCGCAGGTGGTGGAGATGACCACGACCCAGACGAATGGCGCGTCGAGGCTGAACTGCGGGGCCCAGCTGACGTGGCCCTTGAACCAGGCCGATACCGGCCCGGCGATGGCATGCGACAGGCCGACGGTGCCGAAGGCGACCGCGATGATCAGCATCAGGTCGGTCAGGCTGGCCACGCGTTCGTGTTCGGCCTGGAACTTCTCGATGCGCACCTTCAGCGCATCGATCGCCGAGGTATCGGCACCGGTGGCCGCGTCGATCTTCGATGCATGGCCGGCCATGAAGATCAGCACCGCCATCCACACGTAGCCCACGCCGACGTCGACCACGGCGAACTGGCCGAAGGTGGTGGCGTTGACGTCGAACACTTCGCGCATCGCCAGCATGTTGGCGCCGCCACCGATCCAGCTGCCGGCCAGCGCGGCCATGCCGGCCCAGGTATCGCCGGCAACGGTGGACGGATGCATCCACTTCATCACCAGAAAGGCCACCACTGCACCGAGCATGATGCTGAAGGACGCGCCCAGGTACATCGCGATGAGTTTCGGGCCGAGCCGCAGAATGCCCTTGATGTCCACCGCCAGGGTCAGCAGCACCAGCGCGGCGGGCAGCAGGACATCACGGGCGATCGGGTTGTACAGGCGCGTGTTCTGGCCGTCGATCAGCCCGACGGTGTTGTAGATGCCGGGGATCAGATAGCACAGCAGCAGAGCCGGCACGACGGCGTAGAAGTGTTTCCACAGCCCGCGCGGTCGCGAGGCGGTCCAGAACACGGCACCGAGGGTGGCGGCGATCAGGCCGAAGACGACGATGTCGTTCTGGATCAGGGGCATGAGAGCATCCTGGTAGTGCCGGCCGGGGCCGGCAACCTTGCAGAGTCGATGGGGGTGCCGGTCAGCCGCCGGCGCCAATGAAAAGCGCCGCCCCGGAGGGCGGCGCTGCAATCCGGCTTACTGGCCGATGTGCTGCTTCAACCAGCCGTTGACGGTGTCGTGCCACTGCACGCTGTTCTGCGGCTTGAGCACCCAGTGGTTTTCGTCCGGGAAGTACAGGAATTTGGACTCGATGCCCTGGCGCTGCGCAGCGGTGAACGCGGCCAGGCCCTGTTCGACCGGAATGCGGAAGTCGAGCTGGCCGTGGATCACCAGGATCGGCTTCTTCCACTCGGCAACATGGTTGACCGGGTTGAACTTCTCGTAGTTCGCGGCCTTCTGGTACGGCGTACCGCCCTGCTCCCACTCGGTGAACCACAGTTCCTCGGTGGCGTAGCCCATCATGCGCTGGTCGAACACGCCGTCATGGTTGACCAGGCACTTCCACGGCTCGTTCCAGTTGCCGGCAATCCAGTTGACCATGAAGCCGCCGTAGCTGGCGCCCAGCGCGCACGCCTTGTCGCCGTTGAGGAACGGGTACTGCTTCTGCGCGGCCGCCCAGCCCTTCTGCAGGTCTTCCAGCGGGCGGTCGCCCCAGTGCTGGCTGATCGCATCGGTGAAGGCCTGGCCGTAGCCGGTGGACCCGTGGAAGTCGATCATCACCACGGCGTAGCCCTGGCCCGCGTAGGTCTGCGGGTTCCAGCGGTAGCTCCAGCCGTTGCCGAAGCTGCCCTGCGGGCCGCCGTGGATCAGAAACGCCACCGGGTAGGTCTTGCCTTCCTGGTAGTTGTACGGCTTGACCACGTAACCGTGCACGGTCTCGTTGTTCCAGCCCTTGAACTGGAACTGCTCGTAGTCGCCAAAAGCCACGTCGGGCAGCATCTGGCCGGCGCTCGGGGTGATCTCGCGCTCGTTGGCACCATCGAAGGCGGCCACCACGATCTGGTCGCCGCTCTTGAGGCTGTTGCGGGTGTAGGCCAAGGTCGTACCGCCACGGGTCGGCGACCCGATGCTGCCACCTTCGGCGATCACCGCCGCCTCGCCGCTGTCGATATCGACCAGGAACAGGCGGTGTTCGCCCATGTCGTCGGCCGAGGTGTAGATGCCCTTGCCGTCGCCGGACAGGACGATCTCGCCGGCCGAGCGGTCCCACTTCGGCGCGATCTCGCGGGTCTTGCCGGTGGCCACGTCCATCGCCATCAGGCCGAAGCGGTCGGCTTCGAAGCCCGGGCGCTTCATCGCGCGGTAGTACAGGGTCTTGCCGTCTTCGCTGAACACCGGACCGGCATCCCAGGCCGGGTTGGCGGCGGTGAGGTTCACCGGTGCCTGCTTGCCGTCTGCATCGAGACGGTACAGGTCGAAGTTGGTCGACCACGGCTCCTGCTTGCCGGCCACGCGGATCGCAGCGACCACGGACGTACCGTCCGGGGACCAGGTGAAGTCGTCATTGCCACCGAACGGCTTGGACGGCGCATCGCCATCGAGCGTGGCGCTGATCGCCGAGGCGCCCTTGACTGCGGCGCCCTTGGCTGCCGGCAGCGGCGCCACGAACAGCGTATTGCGGCGGCCATCGTTCCAGGTGTCCCAATGGCGCACGAACAGGCTGTCGAAGACTTCGCCGGTGTTCTTGCGCGCCTTGTGCGCGTCCAGCTTCCTGCTGGTGCAGGCCAGGTCCGAGCCGCAGGCCTGGAACACGCCGCTGCTGAAGGCCACGCGGTCGCCCTGCGGGGACACGTGGTAGCTGTCCACATCGACCGGGAAATCGGTGAGCTGGCGCGGCGTGCCGCCGGCGGTCGGCATGGCATACAGCTGCTGGCTGCCGCCCTTGGCGCTCAGGAAGTACACGGTCTGGCCGTCACCGGACAGCGCGGCGGAGTTGACGTTCCAGCCGGCCGGGGTCAGCGGCTTCGGCGGTGCGGCGTCACGGGTGCGCAGATCGCGGATGTACAGGCCGGTGCTGGCCTTGCTGTCCGTCCCGACCACGCGCTTGGCGAACACCACCTTGCCGCCGTCGGCGGTCAGCAGCGGGGCCGAAACCCGATCCAGCGCGATCATGTCGCGCACATCCAGGCCGCGCGTGGCCGCCAGCGACGGCATCGCGGTCAGCAGGCACAACGGCAGCAGGGCGTAACGAAGTTTCATCGGGGTCTCCGCGGGACGGCAAAACGCCGATGGTAGGGCGGCACCCGGTCCGAAGCAAAGGCCACAGGTCATGGGCTTGGCCAGATCCGGCAAACCCCGTGGGGGCACGCGTTGCGCGCGCCCCCTGGCGGTGGAGCCGGGCCCTGCCCGGCTCCCTGCGGCGGCTTACACGTTGCCGACGGCGCGCTTGCCGGTGCGGTAGATCAACCAGCCGACCAGGAACAGCACGACCAGGCCGATCCATTGGGCGCCCGGCAGGTGGAACGGCAGGGCCAGCACGTCGGCACGGCTGCTCAGCACGATCGGGACCGCGATGGCGATGCCCATCAGGGCCTCACCGGTGATCAGGCCGGCGGCGAACAGCACGCCCGGCTTGTGCACGCGGTCGCGGCCTTCTTCGTCGTCGGCGCGCACCTTGTGGAAGCGTTCCACCAGATAGGCGATCAGGCCGCCCAGGAAGATCGGCACCATCAGCTCCAGCGGCAGGTAGATACCGATCGCCGCCGCCAGCACCGGCACGCGGAAGCGGGCGTTGCGCGACTTCAGCCAGCTGTCGAAGGCGATGATCGCCGCGCCGACCACGGCGCCGATGCCGATGAAGGTCCACGGCAGCTCGCCACCGAACAGGCCCTTGGCCACCGAGGCCATCAGGTTCGCCTGCGGCGCCGCCAGTGCATTGGGGTGCAGCTCGGACTTGACGCCGATGCCGTATGCGGTGGCCAGCAGGTTCAGCACCGGGGCCATGATCAGGGCGCAGGAGAACGCACCGATGCCCAGCATCAGCTGCTGCTTCCACGGCGTGGCGCCGACGATGTAACCGGCCTTGAGATCCTGCAGGTTGTCACCGCCGACCGCCGCCGCACAGCACACCACCGCGCCGATCATGATCGCGGCCACGGCACCCAGCGGGGCCCCGCCAACGCCGACCGGCTTGAGGCCGTCGGCCCCCAGCAGCACCACCAGCACCGCCGAGGCGAACAGGATGGTGGAAATGGTGATGCCCGAGACCGGGTTGTTGGACGAACCGATCAGGCCGGCCAGGTAGGCCGAGACCGACACGAACAGGAAGCCCGCAGCGATCATGATCAGGGTCATCGGGATCGACACGTGCCACTGGCCCACGATGGCCTGGTACAGCGCCAGCAGCGGCAGGGTGAACACCACCAGGGCCACCAGCATCCACTTCATCGGCAGGTCGCGCTCGGTGTGTGCCAGCGCCGGTCCGCCGCTCTTGCGCGCGGCGGCAAAGCCGCTCTTGACGCCGTTGAGCAGCGACTTGCGCAGCGAGATCAGGGTCCAGACGCCGCCGATCAGCATGGCGCCCACGCCCAGGTAACGCATTTTCGCGCCCCAGATGGCGAATGCCGCCTCGGTCGAGCTGGCCGTGGCGATCGATGCCGCCAGTGCCGGATCGGTGTTCATGAAGAACGCCTGGTACAGCGGAATGGCGATGTGCCAGGTCAGGATCGAGCCGGACACCACCACGATGCCGACATTCAGGCCGACGATGTACCCCACGCCGAGCAGCGCCGGGGACAGGTTGGTGCCGATGAAGGCGGTGATCTTCGAGCTGCCCACGTAGGCCGAGGTGGCCCAGGCATCCGGGATCAGGCGCAGGCCACTTTCGGCCGCCAGCTTCACGAAGGCGCCGATCACGGCCGACACCGCCAGGATCTTCAGGCCCGGGCCCGGGTTCTCACCGGCCTTGAGCACTTCGGCGGCCGCCTTGCCTTCCGGGAAGGGCAGTGGATCTTCGACGATCATCGACCGGCGCAGCGGCACCGAGAACAGCACGCCCAGCAGGCCGCCCAGACCGGCGATGCCCAGCACCCACCAGTACTTGAAGTCCGGCCAGTAGCCCATGATCACCAGCGCGGGGATGGTGAAGATCACACCGGCGGCGATCGACGAGCCGGCGGAGGCGCCGGTCTGGACGATGTTGTTCTCAAGGATGGTGCCGCCGCCGAGCAGGCGCAGCACGCCCATCGAGATGACGGCCGCGGGAATCGCGGTGGCGATGGTCAGGCCTGCGAACAGACCCAGGTAGGCGTTGGCCGCCGACAGGATCACCGCCAGCACGATGGCAAGCACCACCGCGCGGAAAGTGAGCTGTTTGGGCGCAGCGTCGTTGTTCATGTAAGCCCCTGCTGGCAAAAAATCTGGTCCACGCTAGCGTTCATGTCCGGGCAAGTCCAGTGTGAAACGTGCTGCAGCGCGCGTGACTCACGGTGGTCACGACGTTGGGGCGGCAACGCCGCCGCCATGCCGCCCGGATCGGCAAGGCCTGGTCGCCCGGTCACCTGGGCGCGCCAATTAGTTATGTTATATCCTATCGCGCCACATCCTGGCGTTGCCGTGACCACTCCCCTCGCCTCCCGCCTGACCTCCATCGACCAGCTGCGTGGCACGGTGATCGTGCTGATGCTGCTGGACCATGTCCGCGAAACGTTCTACCTGCACCATCAGGTCCCGGACCCGATGGTGGTGGACCAGACCGAGCCGGCGCTGTTCGTCAGCCGCCTGCTCGCCCACCTGTGCGCCCCCGTGTTCGTGCTGCTCACCGGGCTGTCGGCCTGGCTGTATGGCAGCACGAAGGCCGATGGCCGGCGCGCCACCAGCGCGTTCCTGCTCAAGCGGGGCCTGTTCCTGGTGGCGCTGGAGCTGCTGGTGGTCAACTTCGCCTGGACCCTGCAGTTCCCGCCCAGCGTGATCTACCTGCAGGTGATCTGGGCGATCGGCCTGAGCATGATCGTCCTGGCCGGGCTGCTGTGGCTGCCGCGTGGCGCGCTGGCGGCACTGGCACTGGTGCTGATCGCCGGGCACAACCTGCTGGACGGTGTGCGGGTGACGGGCGACGGGCCGCTGGCGATCCTGTGGAAGGTGCTGCACCAGCGCGACTGGATCGCGCTGGGTGACCACCTGCGCCTGCGCACCTCCTACCCGGTGCTGCCGTGGATCGGCGTGATCGCCCTGGGCTACGCGATCGGGCCGTGGTTCGCGCGCGGCGGCGATGCCGCACAACGCCAGCAGCGGCTGGTGCTGGCCGGCGGCGGCGCCCTGCTCGGCTTCGTGCTGCTGCGCGCGGTCAACGTCTACGGCGACAGTCCGTGGCAGACGCTGGGCACCGCCGGTGCGACGCTGATGAGCATGTTCAACGTCACCAAGTACCCGCCTTCGCTGCTGTTCCTGCTGCTGACCCTGGGTGTGGGGCTGTTGCTGCTGCGCCTGTACGAGCGGCCGGCCGTCGCGCGTGTGCTGGCACCGCTGGCCGATATCGGTGCCGCGCCGATGTTCTTCTACCTGCTGCACCTGCGTGCTGAAGCTGCTGTACGTGCTTGCCGAGGCGTACCGGGGGCCGACCCACGGGGCATACGTCGGGGTGGACCATGTGGCCACCCTGTGGGTCCTGACCGCCGTGCTGGTCCTCGCCCTGTACTGGCCGACCCGGGCGTTCGCGCGGTTGAAGGCACGGCGGCGCGATGTGGCCTGGTTGCGGTATCTCTGAACGCCGGCGTATGAGGGACGTGCCGCCGCCCTATCGGGGGCGATCCGGAACCGCCCGGATGGGTGCCAGCACCTGTCCGGCGCACGGGTCATAATCGCGGCCTGTCTGTTGCCTGCCCGCCCATGACCGCCATTGCCCTGCCCGCCTCCGACGACTTCCTCGGTCACCCCAAAGGGGTGTACGTCTGCTTCTTCACCGAGATGTGGGAGCGGTTCTCGTTCTACGGCATGAAGGCGCTGCTGCTGCTGTACCTCACCAAGTACCACCTGTTCGGCGACAAGGCCGGGCTCGACCTGCTCGGTGCGTACGGGGGTCTGGTGTATTGCATCCCGGTGTTCGGCGGCCTGCTCGCCGACCGCTGGCTGGGCATGCGCAAGGCGGTGGTGTTCGGCGGCGTGCTGCTCGTGCTCGGCCACCTGGGCATGGCCTTCGAAGGTCACGCCGCCACCCGCATCGACGGCCAGATCGTGCGCGACGAGGCGGCGCTGGGCATCACTTACCTGTCGCTGGCGCTGATCATCATGGGCGTGGGCTTCCTCAAGCCCAACATCTCCACCATCGTCGGCAAGCTCTATCCCGAGAACGACCCGCGCCGCGACTCGGGCTTCTCGCTGTTCTATGCCGGCATCAACCTCGGTGCATTGTTCGCCTCGCTGGTGTGTGGATTTCTCGGCGAAGCCTACGGCTGGAAGTACGGCTTCGGCGCCGCCGGCATCGGCATGGTGATCGGTCTGGTCATGTTCCTGTGGGGCCAGAAGTACCTGCAGGGCCATGCCGAACCGTCCGACGCACCGGCCCTGCGCCACCGCGTGCTCGGCATCCGCCGCGAATGGCTGATCTACGCGGTCGCGGTGCTCGGGGTGATCCCGGTGGCCGCGCTGATGTGGGCCGCCGCCAATGGCGCCTTCGCGCTGGGCGGCGAAATCAGCCTCGCGTTGATGCTGATGATCGTCGTGCTGGGCGGCGTGCTGGTGTGGTTCGCCTGGTTCACCGGCACCCGCTGCACGCCGGTGCAGCGCCAGCAGATGATCGCGTTGATGGCGCTGATCTTCATGGCCCTGGTGTTCTTCACCCTGTACGAGCAGACCTACGGCTCGTGGGTGACCTTTACCGACCGCCTGCTGACCAAGGACCTGGTGCCCGCGCTGGTGATCCAGGGCGGCACCCCGCTGCCGTGGTCGATCGCCTCGCTGCTGCTGGCGCCGCTGGGCTTCGTGGTGGCCGCGCGTCTGTCCGAACGCAACCCGGCCTCGGCCGCGCCGCGCACCCTGTTCATCGCCATCGTCGCGCTGATGCTGGTGATGCTGGTCCGCGACTGCCTGGTGATTCCGCAGACCGCCGGCTCGCTGACCTATCTCGGCGGCCTGTTCCTGGTGGTGCTGGCGCCGTTGTTCGCGATGCTCTGGGCGTGGCTGGACCGTCGCCGCATGGACCCGTCCAAGCCGGTCAAATCCTCGTTCGGCCTGGTCTTCGCCGCGCTCTCGTTCGTGCCGCTGGCACTGGCCGCGCAGCACGTTGGTGCCACCGGCCAGATGGCCAGCGTGTGGTGGCTGGTACTGGCCTATCTGATCCTGGAGATCGGCGAAATGTGCCTGTCGCCGGTTGGCCTGTCGGCGGTCACCCAGCTGGCCGCGCCGCGCGTGGTCAGCCTGATGATGGGCACCTGGTTCCTGGCCACCGCGTTCTCCGAAACCCTGGCCGCGCTGTTCGGCAAGCTCGCCGCGATCGACGTGCCCGAAGGCGAAACGATGAACATCGCCGCTGCCGCAGCCAGCTACGAGCATCTGTTCTGGCTGCTGATGTGGATCGGCCTGGGCTGTGCGGCGGTGGCACTGCTGTGCTCACCGCTGCTGAAAAGGATGATGCACGGGGTGAAGTAGCGCGGCATCGCAACGCACCTGCACAACGGCACCCATGTGGTGCCGTTGTGCGTTTCAGGCGCTGTGATTTAGCAGCAACACATAAACGTTTCCTAACACCATACGACCCGGTCACATTCTGGGTTTTTCGTATTTGTTTCAAATACAGCCTCCGGCGTTGTCACGACCATGACGCTCCTTCACCGCCCTCGCGCGGTCGGAGCGGTGTCGCGACCGGCACCCGCTCCGTTTTTCCTCGTCCTGCACCTACGACTGGAGCTGCCCATGCGCCGTACCGTTCTCTTCCACCACCCGCTCGCCGCGATGATTGCCCTGACCCTGTGCGGCGTGCCCGCACTGCCTGCCCACGCGGAAACCGCGGCGCAGTGCGATCCGGTCGGCGACACCGACTGCGAAACGGCGCAGGGCAGCGACCGAGGCGGCCTGTCGGCGTGGTGGATCGGCGGCATTGTCGCGGTGGCAGCAGGTGCGGCGGGCGCTGCCGGCGGCGGCGGTAGCAACGGCGGCGGCAATGGCGGTGGGAACGGCGGCGGCGGTCCCGTCCCCGGCCAGGAAGGCGGCCAGTTCGGCGATCGCCAGACCTTGGTGGCGGCTGGCAGTGAGTCCGTATGGAATCAGCCGGTGGACACCCGCATCATCGGCAACGCACGCAACGACGGCCACCTGGATCTGAATGCCGGCAGCCTCACGGTGCGCGGCAACGGTCATCTGCACAACCACGGCACGCTGCGCGTCGGCGAGGCCGCGCGCCTGGTGATCGAGCGCGATGGCGACCTCGACAACCGTGGCAAGCTCGACCTGCGCGGCAGCCTGCATCTGCAGGCCGATGCCAGCCTGGAGAATTTCGGCCGCCTGTCGGCACAGGGGGCACGCATCACCCTGGATGGCGATGCGGAGATCGACAACCACGGCGACATGCAGCTGCGCGACACACTGGTGGTGCTGCAGGGCGACAGCGATTTCGACAACGGCGAGCGCCAGCGCCCCGCAAGGCTGGTCGTGGACGGCGGCGGGTTCGTGCTGGGCGGTGCCGCCGGGTTCGAGAATCACGGCACCCTCCACGCCAGTGGCGCGCTGAACCAGGGCAGCCTGATCCACGCCACCACCGCGCGCGTCGGCAATGACCGCGACACCATCGACGCGTTCAACAACCACGGCAGCATCGTGCTCGATGCCGATGCCCGGGTGCTCACCCTGCTCGCCGATACCCACGCCAGCACGGGCATCAACCGGGTGGGCGGACAGATCACCAGCCATGCCCGCAACCACGCGGCCCTGCATGCCGAAGGCGCATCGGCGACGCTGCTCAACCAGGGTACCCTCACCGTGACCGGTGATCACGCCGTGGCCATGTCCGGCGCGCGCGGCGCCACCCTGATCAACGACGGCACGATCAACCTCGGTATCGCCGGTGCGGCCAACGGCCAGCACCTGGTGGCGATGCGTTCGGATGGCTCGGCCACGCTCAACAACCGCCGTGGCGGCGTGATCAACATCCACGCCGACCACTCGCATGCCTTCCAGAGTGCGGGGGGCGGGAGCGGCCGGCTGATCAACAACGGCCAGGTCAATGTGTATGGCAGAGGCAGCGGCATCAACGCCGATGCCGCCACCGCTGCGGTCAATCGGCCCGGTGCCGACCTGGGTTGGCAGGCACCGCGCGGCATCAGCGGCTACACCGTGGGCACGAACGCCGATGGCAGCGCCGGGCGCATGGCGCTGCATCAGGGCGGTCACTTGGCCGATGTCGCGGTGGACACCGGCTTCACCCGCGGTACCGCCGCGTCGCAGGTCCACCTGCCGGGTGTGTTTACCGGGGCCGACAGCGGTGAAGACAACATCCGCAGCGCGACGGTGGTGTGGCGCGCGCAGGCCGAGCGCGATGCCAGCGGCAACGTCGATGTGGTGATGACACGCAATGACTACCGCGCGCTGGCCGATGCATCGGTCCAGGGCGTGGCGGCCGCGCTGGAAGCTGGTTATGGCAACTCGGCGCTGTTCCACAGCCTGGAAGTGGCCGACACCGCCGAGTTCAACCGTGCGCTGCACCAGCTGTCCGGTGGGCAGGTGATGGCGGCGAGCCAGCGCCTGGCCGCCAACGGCGAGGCGTTCTGGTCGAGCCTGGCACGCAGCGCGCCGACCGACGGCCACCACCTGCTGGCGTTCGGTCCGGGCGCTGACACCCGCTACGGCGTGCAGGGCGTGGGCAGCGGCCTGCAGTTTGCGGTACCGATGCAGGGCGGCCGCCATCTGCAGATGATGTCCGGCCTGCTCAGCACGGATGTCGCGCACGACGGCGGGCAGACGCGCAGCCAGTCGCGCTTCGCCGGCGTGGGCATCGGCCAGTCGTTGGGTGCGTTCCGCGTGCAGCACACCCTCGGCAACGAGTGGCACCGGATGGACGGTCAACGACAGCTCCAGTGGGGCGCTACGCACACGACGGCGCACAGCCGGCGCGCGCTCTCGCGCACCCGCATCGGCAGCATGCTGAGCCGCGATGTGGTGGCCGCCACCGTGCACTGGCAACCGCGGCTGGGCGTCACCGCGTTCCACACCCGCGAGGCCGCCTTCCACGAACATGGCGCCGACGCATTCGGGCTCTCGGTGGGCGCGGGCACGCGCCGTGGCGTGCAGTGGGAAGCCGGCACGGGCGCGCAGGCGCGGGTCGGGTCGGCGTGGACAGTGCGTGGCGACGCGGCATTGATCGGCTCCGTCAAGGAGCATGCCCGCGGTCGCCTGGCGTATCTGCACGGGGCGGCGGGCCACGCATTCGAGCTGCCGGGCCGCACGTCGGGCGTGGACTACCGGGTGATGATCGGCGCGGATTACCGTCGCCAGCGCCTGGCGCTGGGCGGGGCGGTGCTGGCGCAACGCCTGCTGGGCACTCCGGACACCCAGGCGCAGATGCACCTCAACTACGTGTTCTGATCCCGCCGGACGATGGCGCGCAGGCGCCATCGTCCGCCGTGCCGGCTCAGGGCTGGGCCGGTGCCGCCGGTGCCGTGGCGGTCGCGCCGCCCAGGCTGCGCGACAGGAAGGCGAGCAGCCTGGTGTAGTACTCGCGCCGGTGGTCGTCGGTGTAGAAGCCGTGGCCTTCGGTGGGGTAGTACAACGACTCCACCGGAACACCGGCCTTCTGCAACGCCGCTTCCATGCGCCTGGTGTGCTGGATGGGGGCGCGTTCGTCCTGGCCCCCGGCCGCCAGGAACACCGGCACCTTGATGCGGTCGGCCAGATTGACCGGCGACACCGCCGCGAGCTCGCTCCGCTCGCCGATCCATTCCTTCAGATAGGTTTCGCCCGAGCGCCGCCCCTGGATGTCGCCGGTGGTATGCATCATCGGCAGATCGTAGACGCCCACATAGCCCGCCGCGCAACGGTACAGCGCCGGTTCCCTGGCCACGCCCATCAGCGCGGCGTAGCCGCCGTAGCTGGCACCGTAGATGCAGATCTTCGAGCCGTCGGCGATGCCCTGTTCCACCGCCCAGCGGGTGGCGTCGGTCACGTCGTCCTGCATCGTGCCGCCCCACTGGCGCGCGCCGGCCTGCTCGTGGGCACGGCCGTAGTTGCCCGAGCCACGGAAATTGACCTGCAGCACCGCATAACCGGCGGCGGCCAGCAGCTGGTTCTCGCTGTCGTAGCGGCCATCGTCATAGACATCGAACGGACCGCCGTGCGGCACCACCACCATCGGCAGGCGCTTGCCTTCGCTGCCCTTGGGCACGGTCACGTAGCCGTGCAGCGGCAGACCGTCGCGTGCCTTCAGCGCGATCGGGCGCACCACCGCCGCCGCCTCCGGATCGATCCAGTCGCTGCGGCTCAGCAGGTGTTCGGCATGTTTGGCCACAGTGTCGAACAGGAAGAAGTCGCCGGGGTTGCGGCCGGACCAGACTTCCAGCAGCAGGCGCTTGCCGTCGCGGGTGGACGAGGTGACATACACCGCCTCGCCGCCGAAGGCCGCTTCCAGGCTGCGATGCATGCGTGCGTCGGCGGATTTCTCGTCGAAGAAGCGCGTCCGCGGGGTATCGCCCATGAACAGCGCACCGACCGGGATCGAGGTGCCCTGCCGGTAGATCACCCGTGCCGGGTCCACGACGGGATCGGAGAGCACGGGCAGGCGTTCGCCGGTGGCCGGGTTCCACGAGACGAATGCCGCCGGCCCGCGCGGCTGCTCCACGATCAGGTAGGCCAGCGTGCCATCGGAGGAGAAGCCGACCGGCCGTTCGATGTGCCCACTGACGTTCTCATCGTTGACCAGCGTCCAGTCGTTGCCGGCCGCCGCGCGGTAGTACAGCTTGTTGATGTTGTCGCCGCCGGCCCCATAGGCAAAACGCACCTCGCCCTGCGGGTCGGTCGCAAAGCGCGCGCGCTGGACCGGTGCGCGCGCGGCCACCTGGCGATGACCGGTGACCACGTCCAGGCGCTCGGCGCGGGTGAAGGGATCGGCGGAGAACGGCCACGTGGTGACCAGCACGCCGCGCGGATCATTGGGCAGGTCGTCGGCCAGGAACGCAGCCACCGCGTCGCCCTTCTTCGGCTGGATGCGCGATCCCTGCCGCGCGGTCGCGCGGTAGCCGATCAGCAGCTCGCCCCGGCCGCCGTTGGCGTTCATGGCGAACAGCTCACCGGTGGGGCGCGGCGCATCATGCGAGCCGAACTTCTCGGCCAGGCCGATCACCACACGGTCATCGCTGGCCCAGTGGAAGTCGGACGCATGGTTGTCGCGCGGCGGCACGAACGAGCCGGTCAGGCGACCTTCCACGCGGTGCATGATCGCCAGCGCGGTACGGTCCTCCATCGGCACGGTGGCGGCGAAGTAGTCGCCCGATGGCGAAATCTTGATGCTGGTGAATTTGTCCCGGCGGAGGTAGTGATCCAGATCCACCGCGGCGGCCTGCCCGGCCAGGGTCATGCAGACGGCCAGTGCCGCCAGAGTCAACGTGCGCATCCTTCCCCCTTGGCTGCCGGACGGCGTGTCCGGCAGATAACGATGTTCCGGGCCAGGCAGGCCCCGGTGTGGCGCGGCGGCGGGCGATGCCGCCACCGCACGCGGCGCGGTCAGGGCGCCTTGCCCTTGCCGGCAGGTGTAGTGGTGGCCGTGGCACCGCCGAGGCTGCGCGACAGGAACGCCAGCAACCGGGTGTAGTACACGGTGCGGTGTTCCTCGGTGTAGAACCCGTGCCCTTCGGTGGGGTAGTACAGCGATTCCACCGGTACGCCGGCCTTCTTGAGGGCGGCTTCCATGCGCTTGGTATGCTCGATCGGCGCGCGCTCGTCCTTGCCGCCGGCAGCCAGGAACACCGGCACCTTGATGCTCTCGGCCAGGTTGACCGGCGAGCGGTCGGCCAGGTCCTTCGGACGGCCCATCCACTCGCGCAGGTAAGTCAGGCCGAATGCGGTCTTCTGCACATCGCCGCGCGCGTACATCAGCGGCAGGTCATACACGCCTACATACCCGGCCGCGCACTGGTACAGGCCGGGCTCGCGCACCGCCCCCATCATCGCCGCGTAGCCGCCATAGCTGGCGCCGTAGATGCAGATGCGCGCCTTGTCGGCCACGCCCTGCGCGATCGCCCAGCGCGTGGCATCGGTGACATCGTCCTGCATCGCCATGCCCCACTGCAGGCGGCCGGCCTCGGTATGTGCGCGCCCATAGTTGGACGAGCCGCGGAAGTTGATCTGCATGACGGCATAACCGGCGGCAGCCAGCAGTTGCGACTCGATGTCGTAATCACCGCGGTCGAACACGCCGATCGGCCCGCCGTGCGGCACCACCACCATCGGCAGGTTGCGCCCGTCGCTGCCGTACGGCAGCGTGAGGAACCCATGCAGCGGCAGACCGTCGCGGGCCTTGAAGGCAACCGGCCGTACCTCGGCACTCTTGGTCGCGTCGATCCAGTGGCTGCGGCTGGCCAGGTGCGCGGCGTTCTTGCGGGCGGTATCGAACAGGAAGAAGTCGCCGGGATTGCGCCCGGACCAGGTTTCCAGCAGCAGCTTGCTGCCATCGCGGGTGCTGGAGGTGATGTAGACCGGCCCACCCAGCGCGGCTTCCAGGCTGCGGTACTGCCGCGCCGTGGCCGAGGCATCATCGAAGAACGCGGTACGGGGCGTATCGCCCAGGTACAGCGCACCAACCGGGATGCGGGTGCCGGGCTGGCGGATGATCCGATGCGGGTCCACGACCGCATCGCGCAACAGCGTCCGGCGCTCGTTGGTCTCCGGGTCCCAGCTGACGATCGCATCCGGCCCGCTGGCCTGTTCGACCTGCAGGTAGGCCAGACGGCCATCGGCCGAGAAGCCCAGCGGTACCTCGGTGCGCCCGCTCACGCTCTGGCTGTTGACCAGCGACCACTCGCCGCCAGGCGCGCGGTAGTACAGCTTGTTGACGCGGTCGTTCGCCGCGCCCAGTGCAAAGCGCACCTCGCCCTGGTTGTCGGTGGTGAAGCTGCCGCGCTGCACCGGCGACCGCACCACCATCGTGCGCCGGCCGCTGAGCACGTCCATGCGTTCGACCTGCGGATAGGGATCGTCGCTGAAGGGCCACACCTCGATCAGCGCATACCGGTCGTCGTCGGGCAGGTCGTCGGCCATGTAGGCGGCCACATCGCCCGCTTTCTTGACCTTGATATAGGTACCCTGACCTTCCTGCACCCGGTAGCCGACGAGCAGCTCGGCGCGCTTGCCATCGGCATTGATGCCGAACAGCTCGCCGGTGGGCTGCGGCGCATCGCGCGCGCCGAGCTTCTGGGCCAGGCCGACCACGATGCGCTCGTTGCTGACCCAGTTGACCGTATGGGCGTGGTTGTTCCTGGGCGGTTTGAAATTGCCCACCATCTGCATGTCCGGCAGACGCAGGATCGCTACCGCGGTTGCATCTTCCAGCGGTATCGTCGCGGCGATGTACTCGCCTCCCGGCGATATCTGGATGTCCTCGAAACTCTGCTGCCGCAGATGGCGGTCCAGATCCACCGTCCCGGCCTGCGCCGGAAGTGCCGCACACACCACCGCCAGCATGGCGGCCCATCTGATCCTGCTCATCCATTCCCCCGGCTATCGGACTTCATGTCCAAGCGCCCGATTCTAGGCGGAAGGCAGGGTCGGGAACCAGTGCGGAAAGCACACAGAAAAATGGCACCGCGAACGGTGCCATTCAAGGCATGCATCGATGGAGAGAGGTATCAATGCATACCGCGGAACGCGAGGGTCAGCGCCAGGATCGACAGGATCACCGCGATGGTGCCATCGAGGATGCGCCAGGTCTTCGGCTTGGTGAACAACGGTGCCAGCAGGCGCGCGCCGAGCCCCTGCGCGGTCAGCCACAGGCAGCTGGCGGTGACCACGCCGGCGGCGAAGGCCATGCGCGACGTACCGAAGTTCTCGGCAATCGAACCGATCACCATCATGTCCAGCCAGAAGTGCGGGTTGATCAGCGAAAAGCCGACGGCCGACATCAGCACCGCGCGGCGCGAGGTGTCGCCGCCGTCGTCCATGTCCATGCCGCCGCCACCGCCGGCCAGCGCGCGGCGCGCCGACTGCCACGCATACCAGGCCAGGAACGCCACGCCGCCCCACAGCACCGCCGTGGTCAGCCACGGCAGCGCCTGCGTCAGGGTGCGCAGGCCGGCGACGCTGGCGAAAATGAAGGCGGCGTCGATCGCCGCGCAGGTCGCCACGACCGGCACGATGTGCTTGCGCAGGATGCCCTGGCGCAGGATGAAGGCGCTCTGCGCGCCGACGACGGCGAACAGACCAATGCCGGTGGCGGCGCCGCTGAACCATGCGGCGAGCCCGGCGCTGCCGGAAATGATGGAGAACATGGGAGACCACCTGTGTTGCGGGGGGCGGTGCCTCGCCAAGGCGTACAGCACCGGATGGCGCGTATTGTCGCGCCGCAGCATGGAAAAGTAGAGCTAAACTTACTTAACCTCCTTTAGCCATACTTAAGATCATGCGGATCGACCACGCCCAGCTCCGCGCCCTTGCCGCCGTCGTCCGCGAAGGCAGTTTCGAGCGCGCCGCCCAGTCGCTCAATGTCACCGCCTCGGCGGTGTCCCAACGGATCAAGGCGCTGGAGGACCGGGTCGGCCGGCTGCTGGTCAAGCGCTCGTCCCCGGCGGTGGCGACCCCGGAAGGCCAGGTGCTGGTGCAGCTGGCCGAGCAGACCGCGCTGCTCGAGCACGACGCCCTGCATCGCATGGGCATCGCCGACGAGGACCTCCCGCACGCCAGCATCCCGGTGGCGGTCAACCACGACAGTCTGGAAACCTGGTTTCCCGAGGCTGCGCGCAGCTTCGCCGCACAGACCGGCACCACCCTGGACCTGCGCCTGGAAGACCAGGACCACACAGTCGCGCTGCTCCGCCAGGGCGCGGTGCTGGGTGCCGTGACCACGCTGGACGAGCCGGTGCAGGGCTGCCAGATCCACGCGCTGGGCAGCATCCGCTACGCCGCCACGTGCACCCCGGCCTTCCATGCCCAGCACTTCGCCAAGGGCGTCAACGCGCAGTCGCTGGCGCAGGCCCCGGTGCTGGTGTTCAACCGCAAGGACGACCTGCAGGCACGCTTCGCCCGGCGCCTGGCCGGTGAGGACCTGCCGCTGACCGCCCCGACCTGGTGGATTCCGTCGACCCGCGCATTCGTGCAGGCCAACCTCGGCGGGCTGGGCTGGACCATGAATCCCCTGCCCCTGGTCAAGCGCCACCTGGAGGCCGGGCGGCTGGTGCTGATGAAGCAGCGCGCCTGGGAAGACGTGCCGCTGTACTGGCAGCACTGGAAGGGCGATGTGCAGACGATGTCGCTGCTGACCCGCGCGGTGCTGGGGGCCTCGGCGGCGCTGGTGCGGAAGAAGCGATAGCCCGCGAGCGCGGCGGTGACGGCGGTCACGCGCCGCTGACCTGCGCGCGGGCAGCATCAGCCCATTCCCGCCACGGGGTCGTCGATGGAAAGCGATCCGCTGTTCCTGCATATCCGGGTGGTGCTCGGCATCATCCTCGGCCTGAGCATCACCACACTGCTGCGCGGGCTGGCGTCGATCATCGAGCACCCCCAGCGCCGGGGACTGTCGTGGGTCCACCTGTGCTGGGTGGCGTGGGCGCTGGTCTCGGTGGTGACGTTCTGGTGGTGGGAGTTCCGGCTCACCGAGGTGCGGCACTGGACCTTCGGCACCTACGTGTTCGTGATCGGCTACTGCGCCGCCTGGTACATGCTGTGCGTGCTGCTGTTCCCCGACGACGTGCGCGAGTTCGGCAGCCTGGAGAACTACCTGCTGCAGCGTCGCAGCGGCTTTTTCGGGGTGCTGGCGCTGATCACCCTGCTGGACCTGGGGGATACGGCGATCAAGGGCCACAGCCGCTGGCAGGCGCTGGGCGAGGCCTATCTGCTGCACACCGCGGCAATGCTGCTGATTGCCGGGCTGGGCGTCGCGCTGCGATCGCGGCGCGCCCATCTGCTGCTGGCCGCGACCGCGCTGGCGTACCAGGCGACCTACTTCCTGCTGGAGTATTTCACGCTGGGCGGGACCTGAGCCCCCCGGCCGCCAGCCGGCTCAGCGCGCGTCGAGCCCGGCGCGGCCGTCCACGATGTGCACCTTCGCGCGCACGATGGTGGCGTCGGCACCCTTGCGTTCGGGGGTGATGTTGAAGCTGAAGACCGCATCCAGATCGACCGGGCGCAGCGCGAAATCGTTGATTTCCTTCGGCACGATCGGCCAGCTGAAACGCACCGACTGGCCCGGTGCCAGGGTCTCCAGGTCCTTCAGCATCAGGCCGTCCACCGGGTTGCGGCGCAACTGCTTTTCCTTGCCCGAATGGCGGTCCACCAGCCGTACCGCCGGGCCGCGCTTGCGCAGGAAGGCGACCGGCAGCGCCACCGCGCTGCGGCCGCCGTTGCGCAGTTCCAGTTCCACCCGGACGTCGTCGCCGGTGAAGCGGCAGTGGGCGTCGTCGATGCAGCGGGCGTGGAGTTCGATCATGGGGGCAGGCTCTGGGTTCTGTGCAGACGAAGGTGAAACGGCAAACAGGGCAATCAGGGGAATCAGGAAACGGTGCATGTCAGCTCCCGGCCGAGCTCGCGACGGAGCAGTTCCTGCACCTCGCGACCGATGTTCCAGGCATGCCTGGGGTGGGTACCGGCGCTATGGTACGTGGACATGATGGTGGCCTGCGGGTCGGTGCTGTCGCGGTAGGCCATCGCCTCCACCCCCACGGGGTCGACAGTGCCGTCGGGGCGGATGTAGCGCACCGTGTCCGAGGCGTCGTCCTCGTTCTCGGAATACTCGTCGGGCAGGCCCAGGGTGTGGGCAAACTCGTGCGCGTAGGTCCAGGGGTCGGTGGTGGTGGCGACATACACCAGCGGCGGATCGACCATTTCGCGGTCGTACTCCTTGTGCAGCTGCAGCGTGTAGTCCTGGCCACCGTCCACCCACTGGATCGCATAGCGGATCGGGAACGTGCGCGTGCCGCACTGCGGGTCGTTGACCGCCAGGGTGAACTTGCCGTTCCAGTAGGTATCCACGCCTTCCATCATGCGCAGCTTGGCCGTGGTGACGTCGCCGGCGGTGACGCCGGCCAGCGGCTGCACGCGGACCTTGATCGACACCACGACATCCCCGCCGGACCTGAGCGGCACGGCGATGCTGTAGGTCACCGGGAACGTCCAGTCGTAGCGGGTGCCCGCCGGGTCGAACGTTTCGGAATAGCGCCCGTCGGCGTTCACCGCGATCTTCGCCTCATGGTCACTCACCCAGCATTGCGGGGCCTCCTCGGGCGCGGCCGGTGGCGCATCGGCAGGCTTGCTCGCCTTCAGCACTGCCGCCGCGATGGAGACTGCGGCGGCGAGCACCGCGGCGGCGTTGCCGGACCCACCGCTACCACCACCGCCACCGCCACCGCCGGCCTCCACGCTCACCGTCGCCTGCTGGCCGGCCAGCAGCGTGCAGCCACAGCTGGCCTTGTCGCCATGCCGGGCGACCGGGTTGCCGTCGATGATCAGGGTGGCGTCGCCGCTGGCGATCACGCCGGGGCCGTGCTTGCTGCACAGCACCGCGTCGTTGACCCGGGCCACTGCGCGTCCGTCGATATCCGTGAAGGGCGAGCCGGCCAGTACCGTGCCGCCCAGATGGAGGTGGTCACCGACCACAACCAGCGTCCTTGCCATTGCGTACCTGTCTCTTTCGTAGCGATCCGTTGCGCATTCAGTTTACCTGCGGGAACCGGTGGGGTCACCCCATCGGATGCTGCGTTGCACCAAATCCGTACCGGAAAGGGCTAGAATCCGCGCCAAGGAACCGCTGTGACCCCTGTTTTCACGGGCGTCCCCGGCAGCGGCGGCATCCTGTTCACGTCTCCTTCCTCTGGGATCCCCATGAAAAAAATAGCGAAGGTCGCCCTCGGCCTGCTCGTGCTGTTGCTGCTGGCATCGGCCCTCTTCCTGTACTGGCCGCTGACCCAGCGCTCGGTCCCCGCCGCCGGCAACGACAAGCCGGTGGACGTGGTCCTGATCGGCGGCGGCATCATGAGCATCACCCTGGCCACGTTCCTGCAGGAACTGCAGCCGGACTGGAACATCCAGCTCTATGAGCGCCTCGACGGCGTCGCGCTGGAAAGCTCGGACGGCTGGAACAACGCCGGCACCGGGCATTCGGCGTTCGCCGAACTCAACTACACCCCGGAACTGCCCGATGGCAGCATCGAGACCAAGCGTGCGGTGGGCATCGCCGAGCAGTTCGAGATCTCGCGCCAGTTCTGGTCGCACCAGGTCAAGGCCGGCCGCCTGAGCCAGCCGTCGGACTTCATCAACCCCACCCCGCACATGAGCTTTGTGTGGGGCGACGACAACATCGCCTATCTGCACAAGCGCCAGCAGGCGCTGGTGAAGAACCCGCTGTTCTACGGCATGCAGTACTCCGAAGATCCCGCGCAGATCCGGGAGTGGGCACCGCTGTTGATGGAAGGCCGCGATCCGAAGCAGAAGGTGGCGGCCACCTGGATGCCGCTGGGCACCGACGTGAACTTCGGCGTGATCACCCGCCAGCTCACCGCCGGCCTGCAGCGCAGCCCGAACTTCCAGCTGCATCTGAAGCATGAAGTCGGCGCGCTGCGCCAGAACGATGACAAGAGCTGGAACGTCACCGTGAAGGACCTCACCTCGGGCACCGAGTCGACCATCAAGTCGCGCTTTGTGTTCATTGGTGCCGGTGGTGCCGCGTTGAAGCTGCTGCAGCTGTCGGGCATCCCGGAGTCGAAGAACTACGCCGGCTTCCCGGTGGGCGGCCAGTTCCTGGCGTTCCAGTCGCCGGCCATCGCCGGGCGTCACGGGGTGAAGGCATACGGCATGGCCGAGACCGGCTCGCCGCCGATGTCGGTGCCGCACCTGGATGCGCGCAAGCTGGATGGCAAGCCGGTGGTGCTGTTCGGGCCCTTCGCGCTGTACAGCACCAAGTTCCTCAAGCACGGGTCGTGGTTCGATCTGTATTCGTCGGTGAACCACAACAACGTGGCCGGCATGCTCGACGTGGGCGCCGAGAACCTGGACCTGGTGAAGTATCTGATGGGCCAGGCGCGCCTGAACGACGACGACCGCCAGGCCGAACTGGTCAAGTACTTTCCCAGCGCCAAGCGCGAGGACTGGACACTGGTCACCGCCGGGCAGCGGGTGCAGATCATCAAGCGTGATCCGGAGAAGGGCGCGATCCTGCAGTTCGGCACCGAGATCGTGACCGACAAGGACCACACCCTCGCGGCCCTGCTGGGTGCGTCTCCGGGCGCCTCGACCTCGCCGCCGATCATGCTGGAGCTGCTCAGGAAGGCCTTCCCCGAGCAGATGGCGGCCGGGTGGGAAACGCGGCTGAAGCAGATCGTGCCGTCGTACGGGCGAAAGCTCAACGACAGCGCGGCGCTGACCAACGAAGTGCGCCGCCAGACCAGCGAAACCCTGAAGCTGCCCTACCTGGACGTGCCGGTGGACACGTCGCCGGCGGTGATGCTGACCCCGCCGGCCAACGCACCGGCCGAGAAGAAGCGCAACGCCAACGAAGAACTCCAGGCACTGTAAGGCCTGCGGCGCCCGCCACCGGGCGCCTTTGCCGGAGCGGCCCCCGCCGGGGGCCGGCCGGATGCTGCGGCCCGTCGCGGCACCCGTCGACGCGGATACCGGCCGCCAATGTCGTCCCGCACGACCCTCCGCGCCCCTTGGCGTCGCAGTGACTATTTGTAAAGCGAATGCGAACGCTTTACATTTGCACCCCGCTGCATCGCCGGTGCGGGTGCTGGACGGTCTCAACGGACTGCCGTCTGCCCCGCTGAACGCTCCACGGCACCCCTGGCGGACGCTTGCCCGCGCCGCCTTCAGAAGGACCTGTCGCCTGGCGCTGTCGCGTCGGGCCGCTGTGCTGCCCCCTCTCCCGAGACCGATTCGAGACCCCTGCATGTCTTTCCGTGACCGTCCGCTCCGCTCCCCCCGCCGTGCGCCGCTGGGCCTGGCCCTGCTCTCCGTGCTGTCACTGACCCCGTCGCTGGCGCTGGCCGATGCCGCCACCGATGCAGCCGGCACCACCGACGCCAGGACCCTGGACAAGGTCCGCGTAGTCGCCGCCCAGGCCACGCCGTCGAGCAGTACGCGCCTGCCCATCACGCTGCAGGAGACCCCGCAGTCGACCAGCGTGATCGGCCTGGAACGCCTGCAGAGCGAATCGCTGTACAGCATCAACGACGTGATGCGCAACGTCACCGGCGTCAACGTGTCCTTCTACGATACCCAGCGCCCGCTCTACTACGCGCGTGGCTTCACCATCACCGACTTCCAGGTGGATGGCCTGCCCACCTACAGCGGGTCCACCAACCAGGAATATGACACCGCGTTCTACGACCGCATCGAGGTGATCCGCGGCGCCAACGGCCTGCTCAGCGGTGCCGGTATTCCCTCGGCCACGGTCAACCTGCTGCGCAAGCGCCCCGGTCGCGAGTTCGATGCGTCCTTCGCGATCAGCGCCGGCAGCTGGGATTTCCGCCGCATGGAAGCGGACGTCAACGCGCCGCTGACCGCCGATGGCCGTTTCCGCAGCCGCGTGGTCGCCGCCTACCAGGACCGCGACTACTACTACGACCGCTACACCGAAGACAAAATGTCCGGGATGGCGGTGCTGGAAGGCGACCTCACCGACAGCACCACCGTCACCGTGGGCTACCAGCGCCAGGACAACAACCCGGTCGGCTCGACCTGGGGTACCGTGCCGTTCTTCAACAGCGATGGCAGCTTTGCGCACCTCCCGCGCGAAACCAACATGGCCCCGAAGTGGACACGCTGGCAGCGCGAGACCAGCACCGCGTTCGCCAATCTGGAGCAGACATTCGGTGAGAACTGGATGCTGAGGGTCAATGCGGCTCACACCGAAGGCAATGTGCAGAACGTGCGCGTGTACGGCAGCGGCTATCCCGATCCCACCACGGGCAGCGGCGTGACCCTGATGGCCGGTGCCGGTGACGCCGAGGACACCCGCAACGGCGTGGACGTGTTTCTGTCGGGCAGTTTCGCGCTGTTCGGCCGCGAGCACGATGTGGTGGTGGGTGGCAGCTGGTCGGACCTGGAATCGACCACCTGGACGCTCACCCCGGTCAACACCTGGCGCTACGACATCCCGAACCTGTACACCTGGGACGGCGACATCCCCGAGCTGACCGCCAGCCGCACCGGCGCCCGCCGCGTCCAACGCACCACGCAGAGCGGCGTGTACGCCTCCACCCGCCTGCGTCTGGCCGATCCGCTGTCGCTGATCGCCGGCGCGCGCCTGAGCCGCTGGGAAACCCTGACCCGCGCCTACAACACGCGCGGTGCGTATACCGCCACCAGCGGCCAGTACAAGGTCACCGACGAGGTCACGCCGTATGTGGGCCTGGTGTACGAGATCCTGCCGGCGCTGTCGGTCTATGCCAGCTACACCGAGATCTTCAACCCGCAGAATTTCAAGGACAGGAATGAGAACCTGCTCGCGCCGGTGCAGGGCTCCAACCTGGAAGCGGGCATCAAGTCGCAGTGGTTCGATGGCCGCCTGACCGCCAACGCGGCGATCTTCGAGGCCAAGCAGGACAACTACGCGGTGCGCGACATGACCCAGCCGGACGGGTCGCTGAGCGATGGCAGCTCGGCGTACGTGGGCGTGAACGGCACGAAGTCACGTGGCTGGGAAGTGGACGTCAACGGCCAGATTCTGCCGGGCTGGACAGTCAATGCCGGCTACACGCACGTCAAGGTGACCCGTGCGGCGACCGACCTGATCTACGCCAACCTGCCCGAAGACTTCCTGCAGCTCAACACCACCGTGCAGCTGTCCGGCGCGCTGGAGCGGCTGAGCCTGGGCGGCGGGTTCTCATGGCAGAGCAGGGTCCGCGGCTACAACATCCCCTACCCGCTGGGTGGCACCGTCACCGTCAACCAGCCGGCGTACATGCTGGTGAACCTCAACGCCAACTACCGCATCAGCGACAACTGGATGGCCACCCTCAGCGTGCGCAACGCGCTGGACAAGACCTACTGGGCCAACCTGGACTACAACAACTACGGTGAGCCGCGCTTCGTCTCGGCCAGCCTGCGCTGGAAGTTCTGAGGACGCGTCTCGCGCAGCGTCCACATCACCGGCAGGACCAGCACGGCCACCAGCGCGATCATCGCGCCCGGCGCAGCGGACCACCCGCTGTGCCGGACCAGCAGTTCGGCGACCAGCGGCGTGGCGCCGCCGAAGAACGCCGTCGCCATCGTCACGCCCAGCGCCAGCCCGCTGAGGCGGCCTTCGCCCGGGAACTGTTCAGCGGTCGCCGGGGCGGCGACCGCACTGACGCCTCCGGCCAGGCAGGCCAGCACCACGGCGGCAACAGCGATCTGCACGGTGCTGCCCGCGGCCATCACCGCGAACATGCCCAACGGCAGCAGCGCCGACAGCAGCGCCAGCGCGATCAGTACCGGGCGTCGACCGATCCGGTCCGACAGCGCGCCGGCCAGCGGCGTCACCCCGATCACGGCCACTGCCGCCACGGTGGACAACCACAACGCCGTCGACTCCCCGACCTTGCCCACCGAGCCGAGAAACGCCGGAACGTAGGTGATGCCCACGTAGTAGGTGATCGAACCGAGCGCGGAAATCGCGAAGGTGCGCGCCACCGCGCTGCGATGATGCCGCCAGGTGTCGCGGATGGGTGACACCGGCACGGTGCCAGCCGCCTGTTGCCGTTCGAACTCCGGCGATTCCTGCATCCGCGAGCGTGCCAGCAGGATCGCACCAGCGAGGGCAGCCCCGACAAAGAACGGAATGCGCCAGCCCCACGCATCCAGCTGCGCCGTGCTCAACAACGCAACGGTCAATGCCGACAGCCCCACCGCCAGCAGCGCGCCCACCTCACTGGCAGCCGACGCCAGCGAAGTGATCAACCCCCGCCGCCGCGGCGGCGCGGATTCCAGCAGGTAGGCGACCACGCCGGTGTACTCGCCACCGACCGAGAACGCCATCAGGCAGCGCAGCAGCAGCAACAGCACCCCGGCAGTGGTGCCCAGCGTGGCGAACGTGGGCAACAGCGCGGTGGCCAGCATGGCCACGGTCATCAGCAGCATCGAGGCCAGCATCATCACGCGCCGCCCGAAGCGGTCGCCGAGATGGCCAAAGCACAGCGCCCCCAGCGGGCGCATCAGATAGGACACGGCGAACCCGGCCAGGGTGGCCAGCAACGCATGCTCGCCGCCCCCGAAGAACACCCGCGACACCACCGTGGCCAGGTACAGGTACAGCGTGAAGTCGTACCACTCCACCACCGTGGACAGGCCGGCGATCAGCATCGAGCGCGAGCGTCCGGCAGGCGCTGCGGGCACGCCACTGATCATCGGTTCGGCATCACGCATGCGGTCGGGCTCCACGACAGGGACATGGCTGGCGAGCCTACGGCATCGGGCCTCCACGCCATGTCATCCCGGCTCAGACCACGGCGGTCACACTGCCAGCCTAGCGGGTGTAGCGCAGCAGACGGCCACGCCCCGGGGCATTGCCCTCGTCCTCGAACAGGCCGTACTCCTCGCTGACCGCATACCCCTGCAACGCCATCGCGCGCGAGAAGCCTCCGACATTGCCGCGCCCGGGGTCGGTGAGCAGCAGCTCGGCATCCGGTCGCGCATGGCGCTCCATCATCGCGGCGATCTGCACGCCGTGCCCGCGTTCGTACAGCACATCGCTGCCGATGATCAGGTCGAACCGGCCCAGTGTCGTATCCGGCAGTTCCCAGGGCAGATCGCGGTAGTGGATCGCCGGAAGATCGTTGAGGCCGGCGTTGTAGGCCAGGAACGACTCGGCCAACGGATGGTGGTCACTGGCCACCACATCGGCCCCGCGATGCGCCAGCACCAGACTGGACAGGCCCAGACCGCACCCCAGCTCGAGGATGCGCTTGCCGGCGATATCGACGCGGCTCATGGTCTCGGCCAGCACCCGCCCGGCTGGCCATATCTGGCCGAACAGGCTCCACAGCGAGGAGTGGATGCCGGCGCGCTGGGCGCGGCCGGTGGGGTCGGCAAACTGCTGCAGATCGCTGAGTGCGCGGATGCGGAAGTCGTGGCCTGCAACCGGAATGGTGAGAATGCGGGTGGTATAGCCCGGCATGTGCGCTCCGTAGGGGTACGGCGACGGCGGCCTCCACGCGGAAAGCGGCAGTCAGGAAGTGGAGCGAAGCGGGCGGTCGGGAACGGACCGCGCAGGACGCGCGTAACGGCGTGGGACCCGCGCATCGTACAGCAGCCGCGCCGCGTACCCTTCACCCCGCGCTGCCCATGCCGGCCAGCAGCACCTGCAGCCGTGCCGCATTGGGCACGGCGAAGCCCTGCGCGGTGTTGTCGAAGATGACCCACGCCGGTGCATGCGCAGGCAGATGGCGTTGCACCGCGGCGGCCAGCGCCGCGAGTGCGGCGTCGGGGTAGTCGCTGTAGTACATGCGGGGTGAGCCGTGCCAGCGCCAGTAGGCTGGCGTGGGCGCGCCACCGGGAACGGCCGACTGCGGATGCACGACCGGATCAACCGCCGCGCGTGCCACCCCATGTCGCTGCAGCAACGCATCGGCCCGCGGATCGAACCAACTGGCATGACGCGGCTCGCAGACCACCGGCGCACGCGTACGCCGGCGCAGCGCACGCAGGAAGGCCGATACGCGGCGCGCATCGAAGGTCAGTGACGGCGGCAGCTGCAGCAGCAACGCGCCCAGATGCGGCCCCAGACCGGCCACTTCACCCAGGAAGCGATCCAGCAACGGGCCTGCGCCGACCAGGCCCGCCTCATGCGACACCGCGCGGGGCATCTTCACCGAGAAGCGGAAGTGCGCCGGCACCGTGGCTGCCCAACGCTCGTACGTACGACGCTGATGGGCCCGGTAAAACGAGGAGTTGATCTCGACCACGCTGAACCGCGTGGCGTATCGCGCAAGCAGGCTGTCGCCCGCCCCGAACAGCGCGGCGTCACGGGTCGGGATGGACCAGCCGGCGCATCCGACCTGGACCGGCGGCGCCGGCGGTTGGCGGGACATCGCGGCCGGACCTCAGCGCAGGATCTCGCCCTCGTCTTCACCGTCCCAGTAATGGATGCGCGTGGCGGCGACATGGATGAGCAGCAGGCCGGGCGTATCCACGCCCTGGTCGAACCAGCGCTCCAGATCCTTCACCCAATGCTGCTGCATCGTCGCCCTGTCGCGCACCAGCGCCGCCCGGCCCTGCACCGCCACGAACAGCGGCGGCTTGCCGAGCAGTGACTTCTTCCCGGTGAAGCTCAGCGCCACCTTGGGGTTGCGCTGGATCTGACGCACCGCATCAGTGTCTTCCAGCGAGAAGAACCAGCTGTCGCCGTCGTAGTCGACGTCGCCGTTGTTGCTCATCGGACGGCCGGCGATGTCGCCGCTGTCGGTATGGGTCTGCAGCAGGGTGAAGTCGATGCCGGCCATCTTCTTGGCCAGGTCGTGCAGGGTCAGGGTGGTCATGGCGGTTCCACTCGGGAAGGGACGGACAGCGTCCGTGCCGGCCGGTGACCCCGCCGTGCACGGACGCTGCCTTGCCCTTCACATCACCGGGCCTGGTGGACCACCCGGTGCCAATGGCGCGTGAAGTGCGTCGCAGGGCAACGGCTGCAGGTGACCGAGTGGTGCCGACGGGCGCTTGACATCGGCGCGCGGGCAGAACACCATTAATTAACGAATTAGTTAACTGATGGTCATGGACCGCATCTTCGACGCCCTCGCCTCCACTGCCCGCCGCCAGATCCTCGCCTACCTCAATGGCGGCGAGCTGAGTGCCGGCGAACTGGGCGAACGCTTCGATTTCAGCAAGCCGGCCCTGTCCAGCCATCTGCGCATCCTCGAAGACGCCGGCCTGATCGAGCGCGAGAAGCGGGGCCAGTTCGTGTACTTCCGCCAGGTGCCTGACCGGCTGGCCAACACCCTGTTCGCCTGGGCCGCCGAAGTGTGCCCGGTCGGCGGGCCGCTGCAGCGCGAAAGCCGCGCCCGCGCGCGGCGCAGGACCCCCACCGGATAAGGAGCCCGGCATGCTGGACGTGACCCTTCCCAGTCGTTCGTTTCCCAGCATCCACCTGCCCTCCGTCGGCGACGGCAGCCCCGTCGAAGTCACCGTGATCACCCGGCTCGGCATCGGTGCCGGCGACCAGGCCGTGAACGATGCCGGCGCGCGACAGGCCGCCCATCCGCAGTTCGTCGACGCCCTGGACGAGCCCTCCGCCCGCCTCGGCGACATGCATCTGGCGCACGGCGATGCATCGTCGTTGTACTCCTTCGCGGTTGGACCGCAGGGGCACCCGTTCCACCGCCACGCCGGGCCACGCATGTTCACCGCCATTGCCGGCAGCGGCGGCGCACAGCTGCGCTTCTCGACCGTCACGGACGCACAGTTGGACCACGCGCCTGCGGCGTTCGTGCAGGCATTGCGCTGCGTGGACATTCCGCCGGACTGCCTGTTCACCGTGCGCTTCGGCGGCGGCACCTGGCACCAGTTCGTCAGCCGGCGACCGCCGCACCCGGCATTGTTCGCCCTGTCCTGCCATCCTGACGACCGCGCCGGCGCGCTGTCCGACGCGCAGCGCGCGCGCGTGGCCGATGGCAGCGCCGACCTTCCCACGCTGACCGATACCCTGCCGCCGGTCGTGCAGCGCCTGCTGGACGAACTCGACATGGACAGTGTGCCGCGCGTGACCCTGTCGATGCAGGCCCCGTCGCGCGGGCACGTGCGCCGCCCGGCAGCACCGATGCCGGTGACGCGCCATCCGGCGCCGCCGGCCGACTCCCTGCTACGGCACGCGTTTCCCGACGGCTGCCACCATCAGGATCATGCCTTCCTCACCCTGCCACCGCGCGCGTCCGGCACGCCCTCTGCACGCCGCCTGCTGGAGGCGGTGCTCGACGGGTTCGTGCGCAATCCGCCGGCGTCGGTGGGTCGCCTGATGGCCCTGCGCAATGTGCTGGTGGCACCGCTGCGGTTGCGCACCTCACCGCTCGGCTGCCCGGTGTCCTCACTGCTGTCGGAGGATCGACGCGAACTGTTCGCCGGCCGCTTCCCCGTGCTGGCCCAGGCGCTGGCAGCCGACGATCGCCGGGCCGAGGTCATGCTCGGTGCCGACGACCGCCATCTGCAGTTCCGCTCCTGCGTGAGCGTGCAGTACCTGGAGGACGGCAGCGCGCGGGTGTCGCTCGGCACACGGGTGCGTACCCTCAACCGGTTCGGCCGGATCTACATGCTGCTGATCGATCATGTGCACCGCCACTACATCGGCCCCACCCTGCTGCGAAGGGCGGTCGAACATGCGCTGGCACCAGCGTCGAGCGGGACCGCGCGGAACACCGCAGTGCAACCGTCGGTCTAGCGGCTCAGTCGCCCCCACCGCCACCGTCACAGCCACCCCCACCATCGCTGCCGCCACCGCTGTCGCCACTGTCACAGCCGCCACTCCAGCCCGTGCCAGCCGCATCGCTGCTGGTGTAGGAATACGGATAGGCACCATCCGCCGGGTCCTGCGTGGTGCTGCCACTGCTGCGCGAGGGCTGGCCCGGCGTGCGGTCCATGAAGGTGATCAGCACGCCGAGCAGCGCACCGAACACCGGCAGCAGCCAGACAATGGCCAGCATGCCCACGCGCCGGCGTGCAGACCCTTTCAGCCGGCGCCACGCGTACAGCGACACGACCAGATTGAATACCACCAGCCCGATGGCCACCTGACTCAGCATGCAGTGGATCTCCGCCACGCGGCACCTCGCCGCCGGGGTGGACTATAGCGCGCGTGCCGACCGCGCTGATCTACGGCTGCCGGGCGCTGCGCAGCGTGATCAGGGTGATCTCCGACGGCACGCCGATGCGGGCCGCGAAGCCCGGCCACAAGCCCGCACCGTTGCTGACATACAGCGTCATGCCGTCGACCGCGTAGCGGCCCGACACGAAGCCACCGTTGGCGCGCTTGACCAGCTGGTCCATGCCCACGATATGGCCGCCGTGCGTATGCCCGGACAACTGCAGCGCCACACCGCGGGCGGCATGGGCATGCGCTTGGCGCGGGCGATGATCGAGCAGGATCACTGGCGCCGCCGGATCGGCGCCCGCCAGCGCCGCGTCGAGGTCAGGCATCGGCAGGTCGTAGCGCGTGGCGACCGGGTCGGTCACGCCCGCCACGGTCAAAGTCGCCCCGTTGCGCCGGATCTGCGCATGGCTGTTCTCCAGTACCTGCATGCCCATGCCGCGGAAGGTGTGCATCCAGCCTGCGTAGTCGGCGTAGTACTCATGATTGCCGGTAATGGCGATCACGCCATCGCGTGCGTGCAGCTGGCCGAGCGGACGGATGTCATCGGCGCGCGCCGCGACGGTGCCATCGACCAGATCGCCGGTGATCACCACCAGGTCCGGCGCCACCGCGTTGCTGCGCGCCACCACCTCGGCCACCCAGTCCCCGGTGAGCAGGCGGCTGGCGTGGAGATCGGTCAACTGCAGCACGCGGTAGCCGTCGAACTGTGCCGGGAGACCGACAATGGCGACCTCGATCTGGCGCGTCTTCGGTACGGCGATGCCCTGCTGGATGCCGTAGGCCGACACCAGCAGTGCCACAGCGGCGGCGGCCGGACGCAGCCAGGGACGGCGCAGCGCGGCCACCGCCTGCGGACGCCGCAGGAGCCGGGCACCAAGCAGCAGGCCATCGAGCGCAAGCAGTGCGAGCGCGGACAGCAGCACTGCGATGAAGCCGGTGGCCAGCACGACGATGAGTGGGCCTGGAATCTCCGGGGATGCCATCGTCCCGGCGAAGGTTGCCACGATGCGATGGTGCAGCCCCATCGCCACCACCAGCAGCGCCAGCACACCGCGCGCCCCGCGTGGCACACGCAAGGGCCATACCAACCGCCAGACGACATACAACGACAGCACCAACGCAACCAAACTCAGCACAGGCAATTCCTGGAAAACCGTGGGGACAGGCGCACGGCCGCCGTCGGCGACGCGCATGCAGTCGGACATGGTGGCTGATCCGCCCGACCGGCTCCAGTGCGTTGCGCGCTGCCCTGCCCTCGCCGGGTGTCAGACCTTCCTGGCGACCTTCCGCGCCGGCCGCGCAGCCGCCTTCTTCGCCAGCGCGCGCATCTTTGACGCGTTCAACGCCACCGCCGCGCGGATCAGTGCTTTCAACGCCGTGGCGTTGAGCGTGTCGCCCTCATGCACATCGATGGCGCGGCGCGTGTTGCCGTCCAGGCTGGCATTGAACAGGCCGGCCGGATCCGGCAACGACGCGCCTTTGGCGAAGGTCATCTTCACCGCCGACGTGTAGGTTTCGCCGGTGCACAGGATGCCGTCGTGCTCCCACACCGGCACGCCCCGCCACTTCACGGTTTCCACGACCTGCGGATCGGCCGCGTGGATGATCGTGCGGATGCGGGCCAGCACCTCGCCGCGCCAGTCGTCGAGGGCGGCGATCTTCGCGTCGATCTGCCGGGCAGCGGAGGGGCCGGGGTCGGTGGCAGGCAGGGCGGGGGCGGTACGCGGGGTCATGGTCGGCTCCTGGCAAGCGGTCAACGGGGCAAGGGAACAAGGATGGCGTTACATGCGTTCGCCGGGCAGGCTGCTGGCCTGTTCCACCCAGCGCGTGAACTGCGCTTCATCCAGCGGTACATGTTCCTCGATGTGCAGGTAGCGCGTGTCCTGGCTGCGCGACGCCACCGGGGGCACCGGCTGCAGCGACAGGCCGCGGAAGAAGGCCACCTTGATGTAGCCGGTGAAGCAATGCAGGCTGAGGAACCAGCCGTCGCCCGGCTGGCCATACAGCGGCGAATTCCACTTCACTGCCTTGTGCACGCCGGGAACGGCGGCCACGATCAGCGTGTCCAGCCGCGCGCCAACGGCGCGTTTCCAACCAGGCATGGCCGCGATGTACGCCTGCACGGGCGCATCGCCGTCGCCTTTGGCGATCTGCGGATTGCCGCCGGACAGCAGGCGGGGTGCTTCAGATGCGGGGCGCGCAGGCGGTCTGGTCGACATGGCAGGTCTGTGCGGCGGGGTCCCTCCGCCTTATAGACCCGTGCGCGGCGCATGACAATGCACGCACTCAGCGCCGGTGTCGGTAGACCAGGTCCATGGGGTCCGCACGCGGCGCCGCATCATCGCGCACAGCGCCCATGCGCTGCGCGACCCGCGCGGAAGCCACATTGCCGGGACTCATGTAGCTGACCAGCGTGTCCAGCGCCAACGTCGTGTACGCCCAATCACGCAGCGCGGTGGCGGCTTCGGTGGCATAGCCCTGGCCCTCCTGCCCGGCATACAGCAGCCAGCCCAGCTCCTTCTCCGGGAACAGCGGACCGTGGTTGATGCCGACCTGGCCGATGCAGGCGCCGGTGTCGCGGTGCTCGATCATCAACGCGCCGTGGCCGAAAAAGTGCCAGTTCGCCAGGTCGTGGCAGAACAGGCCCCACGCGCCGCGTTGGTCATAGGGCCCGCCCACCCCGCCCGACCGCGCCGAGGCGAGAAACGCCGCGTAGGCCGGGAAGTCGTCCAGGGTCTGGGCACGCAGGCGCAGGCGCGGCGTCAGCAGGGTGATGATCGAAGCGGCGTCCATCCAACAGCGTTCCGTACGGGTCACCGCTCAGTATGAACGGCTCCGCAGCGCGGCGTAACGTGTGCTTGCTCGGGGCGGCAAAACACCGTTAAATGAGCACTCACTCACTTAATGATCCTCATGGCCCGTCCCCTCAGCGAAGCGAAACGAGACGCCATCCTGGCTGCCGCCGGTGCGCTGGTGGCGGCGCAGGGCGTGGGCGCGTCGACCGCGCAGATCGCGCGCGCGGCCAAGGTCGCCGAAGGCACGGTGTTCACCTATTTCGAGACCAAGGATGCGCTGCTCAACGCGCTGTTCGTGCGCCTGGAGATGCGCCTGGCAGCCGCCATCGGTGACGACTTCCCTGCCGATGCCGACGCCCACGACCAGTTGCAGCATGTCTGGAACGCGCTGGTTGCGTGGGGCGCGGCGCACCCGGTGGACCGCATGGCGCTACGCCAGCTCAAGGTCTCCGAGCGCATCAGCGCGCCGACGCGGGCCCACTGCGAAGGCCTGTTCGGCGGCATGCTGCAGTCGCTGGAAACCAATCTGGCCCGGCACATCGACGCCGACCGGCTGCCGTTCTACCTCGGCCGGGTGCTGGTCAGCCTGCTGGAAACCACGCTGGAAGCGATGGCCGCCCAGCCCGACCAGCGCCAGGCCCTGCAGCAGGCCGCGTTTGACCTGTTCTGGAAAGGCATCCAGCGCTGACCTGTTTTTTCACCATTTAAATGAGTGCCTACACACTCATATATCGAGACCCGCATGCGATTCCTGCCCGTCCTCGCCGTTGTGCTTGCCACCACCTCCCTCCTCATCTGGACCCTGCACGTGCCTATCGCCGCCCATGACCGCTCGCCGCAGATGACCGCCGGCCAGTTCACCAATCCCGCCCCGAAGCCAAAGGAAACCCTGGGCGGCACGCTCAAGCTGCTGTGGGAATTCCTGTTCGACCGCCCGGCCGGCACCACGCCGCCGCAGGCGCCTCCGGTGCGTGCGGTAAGCGCGCGGGAACTGGCCACGGCCCCCGACCACAGCCTGTACCGGCTCGGTCATTCGACGCTGCTGATCAAGCTGCGCGGTGGCTGGTGGCTGACCGACCCGGTGTTCTCAAGGCGCGCCTCGCCGGTGCAGTGGATGGGACCCAAGCGCTTCCATGCGCCGCCGATCGCGTTGAAGGACCTGCCACCGATCCGGGGCGTGGTGCTCTCGCACGATCACTACGACCACCTCGACCGCGCCACGATCAAGCATCTGGCCACCCGCGCGGACGTGTTCCTGACCCCGCTTGGCGTCGGCGACCGCCTGATCGCCTGGGGCGTTCCGCGCGAGCGCGTGCACCAGCTCGACTGGTGGGAGCAGATCGATATCGACGGCGTGCGTTTTGTCGCCACCCCGGCGCAGCACTTCTCCGGGCGCGGCCTCCGCGATGCCAACCGAACGCTGTGGGCGTCCTGGGTGATTCTGGACGCAGACCTGCGCGTGTTCTTCAGTGGTGACACCGGCTATTTCGACGGCTTCAAGCGCATCGGCGAACGCTACGGTCCCTTCGATGTCACCTTCATCGAAACCGGTGCCTACGATGCCAAGTGGCCGTTCGTGCACATGCAGCCCGAGCAGACCGTGCAGGCCCACCAGGACCTGCGCGGGCGTTGGCTGCTGCCGATCCACAACGGCACCTTCGACCTGGCGCTGCACCAATGGGACGAGCCGTTCGAGCGGGTCAGCACGCTGGCCGCCGAGCGGGCGATTCCGCTGGCCACCCCGGGCATGGGCGAACGCATGGATCTGGATGCGCCGCAGTCGTTCAGCCCGTGGTGGCGCACGGTCAAGGCCGCGCAGGATGCACGCCGCGACGTGCCGGTGGGATCACCGATGTAACCCCGTACAGCGGAACCGCAAGGGCGCCACGCTATCATCGACACCCCGCGCAGCAACGCACTGCCGCCCCCCCAGGACCCTCCATGCAGATCGACCTCCGCGCGATACCCACCGCGGGATGGGACGCCACCGGCGTCCCGGAGTTTCCCTGCTGCCCGGACCCGCAGCTGGGCAGTCTGGCCAAGGCCGGACGTGATGCAGCCGACATCGACGCGCTCATCGCGTTCCTGCAGGACAGTTTCACCAGCACGCTGTATGCGTTCGGCCACATCCTGCGCGCGCATCTGCCGCCCCGCGACCTGCGCCTGCAGGCGGCAGCCATCGGCACCCTGCACCAGGGCGGCACCGACGCCATCGTCCACCACGGCAACCTGATCGTCGACGGCGACCTGCAGCCGCCCTCGCTGCTGCTGGTCACCGGCAACCTCACCGTCAACGGCGTCCTGCGCGACACCGGCAATGTGGCGGTGCTCGGTGACCTGCACTGTCGACACGTGGGCTCGGAAGCCTGGTTCATCGTTGGCGGCGACTGCGTGGCCGAGGGCTTCGTCTACGGTGCCTGCAACGACACCGTGTTCGAAGTGCTGGGTACGCTGCGCGCCCGCGCGGTGGTGACCGACGACCATGCGATGTACGCCGAAGACGGCATGATCGTCACGCACGCGCCCACCTTGCCGGGGGTCAACTGGGAGGTGCAGGTGTTCGATCTGTGGGACCCGGTGCACCGCCAGGAGCTGCTTGCCGCCGTGGGAACCGATATCCATGCGGTGGTGCCGGTGAAGGCGTTCGAGGACGAGGACCTGGGGTGAGCGCGGTCACGGTGTGCTGGACTGCACAGCAGTCCTGCTTCCCAGCGTCCTGGCTTTCTGGAACCGACTTTCTGGTATCGCGAAACGCATCGAACACGAACGCCGCGCGCGCGGAGGCAAGTTCCGGACGCTGGCCTCATCCACGTCAACATGAAAAAACCCCGGATGGCACCAGGCCACCGGGGTTTGATTCATGCGCCAAGTCAATGAAGACTCAGAACGGAATATCGTCATCCGCGAAGTCGTCCATCGGCGGTGCCGACTGCTGCGGCTGCTGCTGCGGACGCTGCTGCTGGCCGTAACCACCGCCACCGCCGCGCTGACCGCCGCCACCACCACCACCGCCGTACTCCTGGCGCGGGGCCTGCTGGCGCTGCGGACGCTCGCCGCCGGCGTAGTTGCCACCGCCGCCACCGCCACCGCCGCCTTCACCACGGCCGCCCAGCATCTGCATTTCATCGGCGATGATGTCGGTGGAGTACTTCTCCACGCCGTCCTGGCCGGTGTACTTGTCGTAACGCAGGCTGCCTTCGACGTAGACCGAGCTGCCCTTGCGCAGGTATTCACCGGCGATTTCGCCGAGCTTTCCGAAGAACACCACGCGATGCCATTCGGTACGCTCCTGCTGGTTGCCGTCCTTGTCCTTGCGGACGCTGGTGGTCGCCAGGCTGATGCGGGTGATCGCCATGCCGCCTTGGGTGTACTTCACGTCCGGGTCGTTGCCGAGGTTGCCGACCAGGATGACTTTGTTGATGCCGCGCGCCATAGGGTTGCTCTTCCGTTGTCCGAGGGCAGACCGCAGTCATACCACAGCCCGGACGGGGTGCGGATGCGCGGGACCGCCCAAGGGAAATTTGGGGGGTGACAGAATGCCCCATCTTACCATTGCCACCACGCCCGACCCTGTGGGAATTCCGGTGGGAAGCGGCCAGAAACCTCCCAATGGCCTGTGCGGCAAGGGCCACGGCGGTTCAGGCTGGCGCCGCCGGCCCCTGCCCTGCCGGCCTGTCCGGCCAGGGCTGGCGGGCGGCCGGGGCAGGCCAGGACCGGTCGCACATGGCATCATGCAGGTCGTCGTTCCCGCCGTACCCCGCAATGACCATCCGAGGCAAAGCCACTTCCCTGGACATCGCCCACCTGGCCGGGGTGTCGCAGCCGACCGTGTCGCGCGCCCTGCGCGGCAGCCCGATGGTCAACCCGGAAACCCGCGAGCGTATCCTGCGCATCGCCCGGGAGCTGAACTACAAGGTCGACAAGAACGCCTCCAGCCTGCGCCTGCGCAATGCCGGCACGCTGGCGCTGCTGTTCTTCGAGGACCCCACCAACGACGACTCGCTGATCAACCCGTTCTTCCACGCCATGCTCGGCTCGATCACCCGCGCCTGCGCGCTGCGTGGCTACGACCTGCTGGTGTCGTTCCAGCAGCTGTCCACCGACTGGCAGGCCGATTACGAAGACAGCAACAAGGCCGACGGCATCATCCTGCTCGGCTACGGCGACTACCACGAGTCGCGCGAGCGCCTGCAGCGGCTGGTCGAGCAAGGCACCCACTTCGTGCGCTGGGGTGCCGCCCTGCCCGACCAGCCCGGGCTGTCGATCGGCAGCGACAACTTCCAGGGCGGCTTCGACATCACCGCCCACCTGCTCGACCAGGGCTGCCGGCGCATCGCCTTCATCGGCCATGCCTCCAGCCACTACCCGGAGTTCGAGGAACGTTATCGCGGCCACGTGGCGGCGATGGCCGCGCGCGGGGTGGCTGCCGAGCCGGCGCTGCAGCATGACGCGATCACCACCGAGCAGGACGGCTTCGATGCGTGCCAGGCACTGCTGGCGCGCGGCGAAGCGCTGGACGGGATCTTCGCCGCCAGCGACCTGATCGCCATCGGAGCGATGCGCGCCCTGCGCGAGCACGGCCTGCGCGTGCCGCAGGACGTGGCGCTGGCCGGGTTCGACGATATTCCGCTGGCCGCATCGGTCTCGCCCACGCTCACCACCGTGCAGCAGGACACCAAGCAGGCCGGCCAGCTGCTGGTGGAGAAGCTGCTGGCGCTGATCAACGGCGAGGCGGTGGACGGCCAGACCATCGCGGTGAAGCAGGTGCTGCGGGAATCCTCGCGGCGCGGCTGAGGCGGGCCCGGCGGCGGCCATGACTTACGGCGGATGCAGCGCCGCCCGTTTCCCCGGATAAGTCGATCTTCAACACAGGGAAAGGTGTCCGCCCCCATGCTGCAGATCCGCTCGCTGTCCAAGACCTACGCCAATGGCGTGCACGCGCTCGACGCGGTCACCCTGGATATTCCCCGTGGCATGTTCGGGCTGCTCGGCCCCAACGGCGCCGGCAAGTCCTCGCTGATGCGGACCCTGTCCACCCTGCAGGAAGCCGACAGCGGCAGCGTAACGCTGGAAATCCCCGGCGAGGCCCCCATCGACGTGCTGCGCGACAAGGATGCCGTGCGTCGCCGGCTGGGCTATCTGCCGCAGGATTTCGGCGTATACCCCAAGGTCAGCGCGCTGGATCTGCTGGAGCACTTCGCCGTGCTCAAGGGCATCACCCACAAGGGCCAGCGCCGCGAGGTGGTGGACGGTCTGCTGCAGCAGGTGAACCTGTGGGACGCGCGCAAGCGCAAGCTGGGCACCTACTCCGGCGGCATGCGCCAGCGCTTCGGTATCGCCCAGGCGCTGCTCGGCGACCCGCGCCTGGTGATCGTCGATGAGCCCACCGCCGGCCTGGACCCGGAAGAGCGCAACCGCTTCCTCAACCTGCTGGCGGCCATCGGCGAGAACGTAGCGGTGATCCTGTCCACCCACATCGTGGAGGACGTGACCGACCTGTGCCCGACGATGGCGATCATGAACAAGGGCCAGGTGCTGCTGACCGGCAAACCCAGCGATGCGATCGATGCCCTGCAGCACCAGGTGTGGCGCAAGCAGGTCGATCCGTCCGCGCTGGCCGGTTACGAGGCCAACCATGTGGTGCTGTCCACGCGCCTGGTCGGGGGCCGGCCGGTGATCCATGTGCACAGTGCCAGCGATCCGGGCGATGGATTCCAGGCGGTCGCGCCCGATCTCGAGGATGTGTATTTCCAGCGACTGCGCCTGCAGTCGCGGGCCGCCTGACCGGAGCGCGCCCATGATCACAGCCTTCTTCCGCTTCGAGCTGCGCGAGCAGCTCCGTTCCCCCCTGCTGTGGCTGCTCTCGGCGCTGTTCGCGGCGCTGGCCTTTGCCGCGGCGTCCTCCGATGCGGTGCAGATCGGCGGGGGCATCGGCAATGTCCACAGCAACGCCCCGACGGTGATCGCCACCTTCATGGGCGGGTTCACCATGCTGGGAATGCTGGTGTCCACCCTGTTCGTGAGCAACGCGCTGCTGCGCGATTTCGACCTGGGCACCGCCGAACTGATCTTCGCCAGCCCGATCAAGCGCCGCGACTACCTCACCGGCCGCATCCTGGCGGCGCTGTTCGCCGGACTGCTGTTCTACCTGGTCATCGCGCTGGGCATGTTCCTGGCCCCCTTCATGCCCTGGGTGGACCCGGAGCGGATGGGCGCAGTCTCGCTGCGCGCGTATGCGTGGACCTTCGCCGTCGTCGTCATTCCCAACCTGATCTTCACCACGGCGCTGCTGTCGCTGCTGGCTGCACTGACCCGCTCGATCCTGTGGGTCTACATCGGCCTGATCGGCTACTTCGTGCTGTATGGGGTGAGCGCCTCGCTGCTGCGCGACATCGACAACACCTGGGTCGCCACCCTGTCCGAGCCGCTGGGCATGCGTGCGCTGTCGCGGACGATCCGCTACTGGGCCGCGGAACAACGCAACACCCAGCTGCCTGAACTGGCGGGCTATCTGCTGGCCAACCGCGCCGTGTGGCTGGCGGCCGCACTGGCGATGTTCGCCGCGACCTTCGCCCTGTTCCGCACCGAGCGCAGCGGCAGCGGCCGCCGTCGCTGGGGCCGCAAGGTGGCGCCGCCGGTTGCGTCGGGCGTGCGCCCGGCCGATGTGGTGGTGCCGCGCATCCACCCGACCTTCGGCGCGGCCACCGGCTGGCGCCAGTTTCTGCGCCAGGTCCGTTTCGATACCGCCGGGGTGCTGCGCAGCGTGCCGTTCCTGGTGCTGCTGGTGCTGGGCATGGCCAACTTCATCCCCAACGCGATGTCCCAGCAGTCGCTGTATGGCACGCCGATCTACCCGGTCACCGCCGAGATGCTCGGGTCACTGCAGGGCGCCTACAGCTGGCTGCTGGTGATCATCGTGCTGTTCTACGCCGGGGAACTGGTGTGGAAGGAGCGCGGCGCGCGCCTCAACGAGGTCAACGACGCCATGCCGGTGCCCAACTGGGTACCGCTGCTGGCCAAGTTCACCGTGCTGGTGGCTGTGATCGCCTGCTTCCAGGCCATCGGCGCGGTGGTGTCGATGCTGATCCAGCTGGCGCAGGGCTATACGCGGCTGGAACCGCTGCTGTACCTGCAGACCCTGGCGCTGGACGCGGTGTTCTACGTGCTGATGGGCGGCATGGCGCTGGTGCTGCAGGTACTGACCAACAACAAGTTCATCGGCTATGCGCTGCTGATCGTAGTGATGATCGGCCAGATCGCGCTGGGCCTGCTGGACTACACCCAGAACCTGTACAACTTCGGCGCCTGGCCGAACGCGCCCTATTCGGACATGAACGGCTTCGGCCACTTCCTGGCCGGACAACTGGCCTTCCAGGGCTATTGGGCGCTGCTGCTGGCGGCGCTGCTGTGCCTGGCCTCGGCCTTCTGGGTGCGTGGCGTCGGCATGGGCCTGCGCCAGCGGCTGGCACTGGCCGGCCGCCGTCTGCGCGGCCCCGCCGGTGCGGGGATGGCAACGGCCCTGCTCGCCTTCGTGGCGGTCGGTGGGTGGCTGTATTGGAGCACCAACATCCGCAACCCGTTCATGTCGCCCGACCAGGAGCGCGACCTGCAGGTACGCTACGAACGCGAACTGTCCAAATACCGCAACCTGCCGCAGCCGCGCATCGTCGCGGTGGACAACCGGGTCGACCTGCATCCGGAAACCCAGACCCTCACCATCGACGCGGACTGGACGGTGCGCAACACCCACGCCACACCGATCACCGATGTGCACGTGGGCATGAGCGATGACCGCCAGCTGGTCGCGGTGGACCTGGGCGGGCAGACCCTGGGCTTTCACGATGTGGATCTGGGCTACCGCATCTACCGGCTGAGCACGCCCCTGCAGCCAGGCGAGGAACGACGCTTCAGGTTCCGCGTGGAGCAGCGCCCCAAGGGCATCACCGCCGGGCAGGCTCCGACCAACGTGGTGGACAACGGCAGCTTCTTCAACAGCCAGATGCTGCCTCAGTTCGGCTACAACGAGCGCGTGCAGCTCACCGACCGCAACGAACGGCGCAAGCGCGGGCTGGGCGAACCGACCCGCATGCCCAAGCTGGAAGACGAGGCCGCGCGCGCGAACACGTACATCACCGACGACGCCGACTGGCTGCAGTTCCGCACGACCATCTGCACCGCGCCGGACCAGATCGCACTGGCGCCCGGCTATCTGCAGGAGGAGACCACGGTGGATGGGCGGCGTTGCTTCCGCTACGCAATGGACCGGCCGATGCTCAACTTCTACGCGTACCTGTCGGCACGCTGGGAGGTCAAGCGGGGCCGCTACAGGGACATTCCGATCGAGGTCTATTACGACCCGCGCCATGCCTACAACGTGGACCGCATGATCGAGGCGGTACAGAAGTCGATGGCCTACTACGAGGCCAACTTCACTCCGTACCAGCACCGCCAGGTACGCATCATCGAGTTCCCCGGTTACCAGAGTTTTGCGCAGTCCTTTGCCAACACCATCCCTTATTCCGAGTCGATCGGCTTCATTGCCGACCTGCGCGACCCGGACGATGTGGACTACGTGTTCTACGTGACTGCCCATGAGATCGCACATCAATGGTGGGCGCACCAGGTGATCGGCGCCAACGTGCAGGGCGCCACGGTGCTGTCCGAGTCGCTGTCGCAGTACTCGGCATTGATGGTGATGGAGAAGGAGTACGGTCGCCAGCACATGCGCCAGTTCCTGAAGACCGAGCTGGACCGCTACCTGTCCGGCCGCGGCGGTGAACGCATCGAGGAGCTGCCGCTGGAGCGGGTGGAAAACCAGCAGTACATCCACTACCAGAAGGGCTCGCTGGTGTTCTACCGCCTGCGCGAGGAGATCGGCGAGGAGGCCTTGAACCGTGCGCTCAAGCGTTTCCTGCAGGACAAGGGCTTCCAGCAGCCGCCGTACACCACCTCGCGCGAGCTGCTGGGCTACATCCGTGCCGAAACCCCGGCCGATCGCCAGCAGCTGGTCACCGACCTGTTCGAGAAGATCAGCTTCTACGACAACCGGTTGCTGTCGGCCACCGCGCGCAAGCGTCCGGATGGACGCTACGACGTCACCCTGGCGCTGCACGCCGAGAAGCGGTACGCCGACGGCAGGGGCAAGGAGACGGCCGGGAACATGGACGACTGGATCGAGGTCGGTGTGTTCGCCAACGCCCCGTCGGGCAAGGAACGCGACCAGAAGGTACTGTACCTGCAGCGGCACCACATCACCGACGCTACGCCGACCCTGACCGTCACCGTGGACCAGAAACCCGACGAAGCCGGCTTCGACCCGTACAACAAGCTGATCGACCGCGTCAGCAACGACAACCGTCGCAACGTCACCCCGTAGCGCCGGGCTCTGCCCGGCAACCACGTACAGCACGAACGGAACGGGGACGGCCGACCCACGGTCGGCGTTCCCTGTGCGTCAGCCGAAATCCTTCAGGATTTCGCCGATGCCCTGCGGCGACAGTTCGAAGCCCAGCGCGGTGCCCGGGTTGACGACCACGCCGTAGCCACCGGGCACGCGGCGCAGGACCTCGATCATCAGCATGCGGATCGTGTGCGGCGCCTGCTGGTTGTGGACCCCCACGCGCGACGGATCGGTGAACACCGCCACGTGCAGGACGCCCTGCTTGTCGAACAGCAGGGGATCGAAGCCGCTGCCGTCCGGGGTGACCAGGCTGCCGGTCTGCAGCACCACCTCGGCGGCCACGAAGGCCTTCATGAACAGACCGATCGGGAGCTGACCGTCCATTGCGGATCTGAGCAGGGTTTCGATCGGGGTCTGCGGGGGAAGATCGGTCATGGCGGGGCGGGCGGTGCGGGGGCGCCCATTGTACCTGCGGGCGCCGCGCGGCTTAACGGGCCAGCCGGCGGGTTCTGGCCTGCTGGTCATCGACCGCCCGCTGCAGCTCGACCTCCAGCGCCTTCTGGGCAACCGGCGCATCGAGCACGAACACCCGTACACCATGCGCGGGAACCTCGGCCTTCAACGTCGCCCCCACCTCGATGGTGCCCTGCCCCAGCGCATCGCGCCACGTGCCGGGCTGCAGGTAGCGGCGCACCTCGATGCGGCGCGCGGCATCGCCCTTGTTGAGCAGTACCAGCGCCGTCTGGGCAACATCGCCGTGCTGCAGCACACGGTAGAACACGGCTTCGTCGCCCTGCAGACGTTCGTTGACCTGCAGGCCACGCTGCAGCGCCGGGGTTGTCTGGCGCAGGCGGGCGATACGCTGCAGCGGCCCGAAAATCGGACTCTGCGGCGCGGCGTCCACCCGTGCCTGGCCGAAGTACGCACGGTTGCCGGCGTGTTCGGCGCGGCTGCGCATGAAGCCGGTTTCCGAACCGTAGTACAGCACCGGGATGCCGCGCGCGGTGAACAGCCAGTTGTGCGCGTCGATGAAGCCGTTGTCGGTGGCATCCAGCCGCGCCATGTCGTGGTTGTCGTAGAAGCTCATCAGCGCATACGGGTTCGCGTACGGGCCGCCGAGCAGGTGCAGCGGTTCGGCCAGCGCCTGGAAGCCCTTCTGCTCCTTGCCGAATACCGACGACATCGCCCCGCGCAGCGGGAAGTCCAGCACGCTGACATTGGCGTTGGCAGGCCAGGTGTGCTCGGCAATCCTGCCGGCGTCGTAGTCGAAGGCCTCGCCGAACATGAACATGCCCGGGTGCTCGGCGCGGATGCGGTTGACGAACGCATGCCACCAGGGGTGCGGCAGCCAGCCGATGGTGTCGATGCGCAGCGCGTCCACGCCCTGCGCGGCCCACTGCAGGTAGGCACCCACCAGATAGTCCATCACGGCCGGATTGTGCTGGTTGAAGTCACCCAGCTCGGCCAGGTTGCCGTCGAAGATCGAGCCGTCCTTGCCGTCGACGGGGCCAACGGTGTTGTAGAACCTGTGCAGCGGGACGTGCGCCGGATCGAGCTGCGGCGGCAACAGGTTCTGGTGGTCGGCGATGAGGGTGCCGTCCTTGTCGAAGATCTGGCCGAACTGCGGCTGCTTCACCGGCATCGTCCAGGCCGGGGAGCCGTGGTTGGCGACGATGTCCAGCACCACCTTCAGGTCGGCGTCGTGCAGGCCGCGGGTGAGCCCGGCGAAGTCCAGGTCCTTGCTGGGCAGGTGCTCATCGACTCTGTAGAAGTTGACACCCCAGTACCCGTGGTAGCCGGTCTTGCCGCGGTCGGTGAGCGTGCTGGTGCAGCTGATCGGCTTGCTGCCGGTGAAGGCCTCGTCCGGGTTGTCGACGATGGGGGTGATCCACACCGCGCCGAAGCCGAGGTTGCGGATGTACGCCGCGTTGTCGAGCACGCCCTTGAAATCACCGCCCAGGTAGCCGATGTTGCCGTCCACCTTGTCCGCGCACGGCACGGGAATGTCGAAGGTGCGATGCTTGCCCCCCTGGTCGCGGTGGTCATTGGACGGGTCGCCGTTGACGAACCGGTCGGTGACCACGAAATACACCGCGTCGCCGGCGAAGGGCTCCAGCGTGCCCACGTACTCCGGGCGGCTGCCCGCCCACGCGGCGTTGCTCAGCAGCGCCAGCGTCAGGCCCAGCGACAAGGGGGAATACGCACGCATCAGACAACCTCCTGGTGGGCCGGCACCCGCAGTACGCACAGCCCGGCAATGAACAGACTCACCCCGCCCAGCACCAGCACGTGCATCGGCTCGCCGCCGAGCCACACGCGCAGGGTGAAGCCGAGCGCGGCAGCCGCGACCAGCTGGGGAATGACGATGAAGAAATTGAACAGGCCCATGTAGATGCCCATCTTGGCGGCCGGTACGCTGTCGGACAGCAATGCATAGGGCAGCGACAGGATCGACGCCCAGGCAAAGCCGACGCCGACCATCGACAGCAGCAGCCAGCGCGGATCATCGATCAGCATCAGCGAAATGAGCCCCAGCCCGCCCAGCCACAGGTTGACCAGGTGGCTCCAGCGCAGGCCCATCCAGCGGACCATCACCGGAATCAACAGGGCGGCCAGTGCCGCAAAGCCGTTGTAGGCGCCGAACAGCACGCCCACCCAGTTGGCGCCTTCGTTGTAGGCGGCCGTGGCCGGATCGCTGGAGCCGAAGTGGGTACCGGCCACGGCGGCGGTGGTGTAGATCCACATCGCGAACAGCGCGAACCAGGAGAAGAACTGCACCCACGCCAGCCGCCGCATGGTGCGCGGCATGGCGCGCAGGTCGTCGACGATGACAGCCAGCATGTGCCGTCCGGGAACCACCCGCGCCACGCCCAGCAGCAGGCCGTAGGCCGCGCACAACCCGGCCAGCACGTAGAGCATCTTGTCGCCGTCACGCCACGCGATGGCCATCGCCAGCGCGACGCCGAGTGCGATCCACGCGCCGATCCGGCTCCACGCCGGCGGACCGGTCAACGGCGCGCTCTGCTGCGCGGCAGGCGGTTCGGCGTCGTCGAAGCCGGCCAGTTCCTGCGGCGAATACTCGCGGGTGCTGAACACCGTCCACGCGATGGACGCCAGCAGCACCGCGGCGCCGAAGTAGAACGCGTAGCGCACGGTCGGCGGCACCTCGCCGGCAGCGGCGGTGTTGGCCACGCCGAAGTGGGCCAGGATGAACGGCAGGAAGCTGGCGATGATGGCACCGACGCCGATGAAGAAGCTCTGCATCGCATAGCCGGTGGGGCGCTGTCGCGGCGAGAGCTTGTCGCCGACGAAGGCGCGGAACGGCTCCATCGAGATGTTGATGGAGGCATCCAGCACCCACAGCGTACCGGCCGCGATCCACAAGGTGGGCGAGTTCGGCATCACCAGCAGCGCCAGCGTGGTGAACACCGCGCCGATCATGAAGTACGGGCGGCGGCGGCCCCAGCGCGTCCAGGTGCGGTCGGACAGGTAGCCGATGATCGGCTGCACCAGCAGGCCGGTCAGCGGCGCGGCGATCCACAGCCCGGGCACGGCATCCATCGGTGCGCCCAGCGTTTCAAAGATGCGGCTGGCGTTCGCGTTCTGCAGCGCGAAACCGAACTGGATGCCGAGGAAGCCGAAGCACATGTTCCAGATCTGCCAGAACGACAGCGTTGGCTTGGCGGTGCGGCTCATCGCACGACCTCCGCGTCGCCCGCAATCGGCGCGATCAGCAGTGCGCTGACGGTGGCCGCGTTGAGCATGCCATCGCGCCCGCCCTTGCCGCCGTTGTACTGGGCGAAGTGCTCCAGCGCGCTCATGTTGAAGCCCTGCGCCAGACTGAACCGGCATCGCCCCCTGGGGAGGTCGAACTCGGCGGCGGTGGACTCCTGCGCGCCAACGCTGTGCGGCATCGCCAGCGTGGCGCGCTGCCCCGGCTGGCCCGCGCACTGCACCTCGAGCTGCTTCACTGCCGCGGTGACGCCGGTGTTGATCGGGCCGTTGGGGTTGTCGTAGCGCAGCCGTACCCGCACGCGCGTCGGCGCGGGGGCGGTCCAGGTCCATGCGGCCGCACCGGCCAGACGCTGCTGCGGACCCACGCAGGTGGTCGGGCTGTGCAGCGATTCCAGGGCACCTTCGCGCCGGGTGAGGCTGAGGCAGTGCTGATGGCCGTTGTCGGTGAGGGTATGCGTGGTGCCGCCCACCGGCATGCCGTCCTGCCATAGCTGGTGATGGGCAGGAACCACGACCGTCCAGGTCTTGCCCCGCTTCTGCGGCCGGGGGGCGGCCGGCGTGGCGGGGGCGAAGGCGCTGGGGTCCGCCTGGTCGGGGCGGAACGCGGACGCGCGCGGCGTGTCTCCTGCCGATGCTGCCGCCGGCGGGTCGGCGAGCGGTTCGAGCTGTACGGTCACGGTGTTGCCCTTGCGCACGATTTTCTTCGCCACCAGCAGCGCGCCGTCCAGTGTGCGCGGACGCTTGAGAACGTAGCGGGTGGTGCCGTCGTCGAGTTCGATGCTGCTACGCGCGCCGAACAGTTGGGGCACCAGGGCGACGGGCAGCTTGGGGGCCACCGTGCCGTCGGCCTCCACGCCGAACACGCCTTCCAGCACCATCGAGAGGTAGCCGGCCACCGACCACAGCTGGCGCGGCGAGTTGACCACCGGGCCGCTCAGCGCGCCTTCGTCCACATGCACGGCCAGGCGGCGCATCTCGTAGTTTTCCATGTTCGATCCGGCCAGCGCGCTGCCGCGCATCAGCGACTCGATCTCCAGCCGGATGCGCGCGGCATCGTCGACGCGGCGTGCGGCGCGCAGCGAATAGGCGCTCACGAACGGCCACACAGCGCGGTTGTGATAGATCGGCTGCTGCGCTTCCTGCGGCCAGACCACCGGGCTGCCGCCCTCCACCACCGGGTAGTTGGCCAGCGCCCGGCGTGCACGGTCGGCCGGGAACACATCGGCCAGTACGCCCAGCGACATCCCCAGCAGGTCGTACTTGGCGTAGGGCACCGGGTGCGCGGCCTCGCCGATGTAGCTCATGTACATCCCGGCGTCCTCGCGCCAGAAGCGCGCGTCGATCTGCCGGGCCAGCGCGTCGGCCCAGGCGGCGTACGTCACGGCGCGTTCGTCGCCCACCTCGCGCGCCATTTTCTCGGCCAGGCGCAACGCCTGATAGTGCAGCACGTTGGTGGACAGCGCGAAGGAATCCCCGATGAAACGGACATCCTCGCGGGTCCAGTCCGGGTAGGTCTGTTCGCGCCAGTCCAGGAATGAGGTTTCACCGCGGTACAGCCCCACGCGCGCATCGAACACCATCGCGCGGTCCTGCGCCAGCGTGGCCTGCAGTGCCTCCCAGGTCTGGCTGGCGAACGGGGTACTGTCGAGCAGGCCGCGCGCGGCCAGGAACCAGACCACCCGGTCGCTGCTGATCGGCCAACTGCCGCCGGAGCCGGTGTCCTGGGCCACGAACAGACCCGGGGTATGCCCGTCGCGGGCGGCGGAGAGTTTGAACTGCAGGGACTGCCGGGTGCGCACCGGATCCAGCCGCGACAGCGCCAGGTCGGCGGCGAAGCTCACATCACGCGTCCATACGTAGGGCCAGCGCTCGCCGGTCTGGAAGCAGGCGCAGGGCACCGGGTTGCCCTGGTTGAAGGCGGGGTCGCGGATCGCCTCGACGCGGTCGGCCGCAAGCTCCTGCTGCGCCAGCGCGAACAGCGCATCGAACATCACGCTGCCGGTCTGGCTGCGCATCGGCTGGGCACCAATGGCGACCACGGTCTGCCCGCTGGACAGGCGGAATCCGCCGTCGGCAGCCACATCCGCGCGCGCCGTGCGGCCATCAAACGTCAGGTCGGCCGCCGCAGCGGTCGACATCGTCGCCGCCCCAAGGGCCGCGGTCAGGCAGATCATCTTCAGCATCGAAGCGGCGGACCGGCTTGCGCCCGTCGGCCTCCCTCCCTCTTTGCACGCGTTGTGGTTCCCCCGCTCCGGCTGCCCGGCCCGGGGGTCGCGGCCCCCTCCCAGGGTGCCTGTCCTCATGGTAGACGGCACGCCACGGCGCGCGCCTGCCTGCATACGTATTCATGCCGATGCAGCGCACCGGCCGGCCGGGACGCGGGAATCGCGTGGCTATAGTCCAGCCTGGTTCCGGCCACCTTGGGAGGGGAAATGCCGACGAAACTGCTTTCACCGCGCGGCATGAACGCGCACGTCTACCGGCTGGGTGCGCTGCTGGCGCTGCTGGTGGCCACCGCGGCCGCCTGGGCTGCGCCGGTCACTGTGGCCAGCGTGGAATCACCCGGGAAGGTGCTGCGCGTGTCGCTGCAGCTCGATGGCGGCATGCCGACCTACCGGGTGGAGCGCCTGGGCGAGACGGTGGTGGCCGAGTCCCGGCTCGGTTTCCAGCTGCGTGACGGACGGCTGGACCGCGACCTGTCCCTGCTCGGCCAGAGCACGCGCAGTGCCGACGGGCAATGGGAACAGCCGTGGGGCGAACGTCGCTTCGTGCGCGACCACTACAACGAAGTGACCGTGCAGCTGGGCGAACGCAGCGGCGCCCGGCGTCGCATCGATCTGGTGTTCCGCGTCTACGACGACGGTCTTGGCTTCCGCTACCGCTTCCCGGAGCAGGCAGGCATGCGCGAGGCGATCATCGACGAGGAACTGACCGAGTTCGTCATCGCCTCCGAATCAACCGCGTGGTGGATCCCGGCCGGTGAGCCGATCCACTATGAGTACCTGTACCAGCGCACGCCGCTGGAGCAGGTGCCGGTGGTGCATACGCCGATCACCCTGCGCAGCCGCGACGGCCTGCACGTGGCGATCCACGAAGCGGCGCTGGTGGATTACGCCGGCATGTGGCTGCGCCGTACCGAAGGCCAACGCCTGCGCGCCCAGCTGTCGCCGTCGGCCGAGGGATGGAAGGTGCGCCGCACCCTGCCCTTCGATACGCCGTGGCGCACCCTGCAGATCAGCGACCGGGCCGGCGGGCTGGTCGAGTCCGACCTGATCCTCAACCTCAACGAACCCAATGTGCTGGGCGATGTGAGCTGGGTGAAGCCGTCCAAGTACCTGGGCGTGTGGTGGTCGATGCACCTGGACAACGAAAGCTGGGCCACCGGCCCGAAGCACGCGGCCACCACCGCCAAGACCCGCAAGGTGATCGACTTCGCCGCCGCACACGGATTCCGCGGCGTGCTCGTGGAAGGCTGGAATCCCGGCTGGGACGGCAACTGGGTGGGCAACGGCTACGACTTCGACTTCACCCGCCCCACCGCCGATTTCGACATCGAGGCGCTGGCCGCCTATGGCGCGAAGAAGGGCGTGCACCTGATCGGCCACCACGAGACCGGCTGCGCGATCGAGCATTATGAAGACCAGCTCGGTGCCGCGCTGGACCTGTATGCGCGGCTCGGCGTGGATGCGTTCAAAAGTGGCTACGTCTGCGATGACGGCCAGGTGGACCGGCGCAATCCGGCCGGCGGCCCGCTCTGGCGTGAGTGGCACGACGGCCAGTTCATGGCCCGCCACCACCTGAAGGTGGTGCAGGAAGCGGCAAAACGACACATCGCGGTGAACCCGCACGAGCCGATCAAGGACACCGGCCTGCGCCGCACCTATCCCAACTGGGTGTCCCGCGAGGGCGCGCGTGGCATGGAGTACAACGCCTGGGGCCAGCCTCCCAATCCGCCCGAACACGAAGTCAACCTGGTGTTCACCCGGATGCTGTCCGGGCCGATGGATTACACCCCCGGCATCCTCAGCCTGAAGGGGCGCGGCGGTCAGGCCATCCCCAGCACGCTCGCACGGCAGATCGCGCTGTACGTGGCGATCTACAGCCCGATCCAGATGGCGGCCGACCTGCCCGAGCACTACGAACAGCATCGCGAGGCGTTCCGCTTCATCGAAGATGTGGCCGTGGACTGGGACGACAGCCGTGTGCTGAACGGCGAGGTTGGGGACTACGTCACCCTGGTGCGCAAGGACCGTCACAGCCGCGACTGGTACCTGGGCAGCATCACCGACGAGCACGGCCGCGTGCTGCCGGTGTCGCTGGGGTTCCTGGAACCGGACGTGCGCTACCGCGCCGAGATCTACCGCGATGGCGAGCGCGCCGATTACCGCAGCAATCCGTTCGCGTTCGAGCGCGAAACACGCGAAGTGACCAGCGCCGATACGTTGAGCATCGTTCTCGCGCCGGGCGGTGGCCAGGCCATTCGTTTCACGCCGTTGTGAACGACAACCGCGGCAGCGCGCACCACGCCTGACCGGGCGTGCCGGCCGCTTGCCCGGCACGCCCCTTCATGACGCATCTGTAATCGCTTACAGCCGCTGAAATTCCATTGAATACGTATGCAGGGTGATTCCCGCAGCGGATGCCCTGCCTACCATAGCCACGCAGTCAACGGCCACCGCGCCGCGACGCTCCCGGGTCCTCCGGGCAAACACAAATCGATTGGCAACATTGCCTGGGAGGGGAAAATGTTGAACCGCAAGCGCAGCGCGCTGAGTCTCGCGCTGGCCGTCGCCCTGACGCCGTTGATGGCATCGGCGCAGACCGCCGAAACGGACACCACCACACCGAAGACCGCGACCTCGGCCACCAACCTGGACACCGTGCAGGTCACGGGCATCCGCCGCGGCATCGAGAACGCGATCGCGATCAAGCAGGACGCCACCTCGGTGGTCGAAGCGATCTCGGCCGAGGACATCGGCAAGCTGCCCGACGTGAGCATCGCCGAATCGCTTGGCCGCCTGCCCGGCCTGGCGGCCCAGCGTGTGGCCGGTCGCGCCCAGGTGATCAGCGTGCGCGGCCTGTCCCCGGACTTCGCCACCACCCTGCTCAACGGACGTGAGGTGGTCAGCACCGGCGACAACCGCAGCGTCGAGTTCGATCAGTACCCCTCGGAACTGGTCAATGGCGTGGTGGTCTACAAGACCCCCGATGCGGCGCTGGTCGGCCAGGGTCTGTCGGGCACCATCGATATGCAGACCGTGCGCCCGCTGAGCTTTGCCGACCGCGTGATCGCCATCAGCGGCCGCTACCAGAAGAGCTCGCTCGGCAAGGCCGCCAACGTGGATGCGTTCGGCAACCGCTTCAGCGCCAGCTACATCGACCAGTTCATGGACAACACCCTGGGCCTGTCGATCGGCTATGCGCACAGCGACAATCCGATCCAGGAAAACCAGGTCGGCCTGTACGAGCCGTGGACCACCGAGCATACCGACAACGGCAACCGCCCCGGCCTGGCCCCGGGCACCGCGTTCTCCGACGGCATCAAGGCGCTGCGCCGTACCGGCAACAACAAGCGTGACGGCTACATGGCCACCGTGCAGTTCCGTCCGTCCAACACCTGGACCAGCACGCTCGACGCCTTCCACACCGAAGCCGAGCAGATCGATACCGCCAACCAGTTCGAGCTCAACCTCAGCAACTACAACGGCGGCTACACCCCGGGCCTGCTGATCACCAACCCGCAGGTGAACGCCGACGGCACCTTCACCGGTGGCACTGCCACCGGCGTGTACCCGCTGGTGCGCGGTATGTACAACCAGCGCAAGGACAAGATCGACGCGTTCGGCTGGAACAACGAGTTGAACTTCGACGGCATCAAGGTGGTTGCCGACGTCAACTACTCCAAGGCCACGCGCGACGAGCTGAATCTGGAAAACAACCTGCAGCTCACCCCGATGCCGCAGCTGGATTCGGTGGGCGTGGTGGTGAACCCGAACGGCTTCTCGCAGATCCGCCCGGGCCTGGACTATTCCAACCCCGACGCGTTGTTCCTGACCAACACCATCTATGGCTCCGGCTACGGCAAGGTGCCGCAGGTGGAAGACCGGCTGAAGGGCGCGCGCCTGCAGGCCACCTTCGCCATGCCCGAGGCGCTGGACTGGTTCTCCGACCTGGACGTTGGCGTGAACTACGCCGACCGCCGCAAGGAAAAGACCCAGGCCGAAGGCAACATCCTGCTCGGCGCACAGGGTGATGCGAACATCGAACGCGACCTGCAGTACGCGCCGGTCAACCTGGGCTTTGCCGGGCTGGGCTATATTCCGGCCTGGAACGTACCGGGCGCCGTCTCGCGCTACATGACGTTCAATCCGGTCACCAATCTGGACTACCTGATTCCCAAGTCGTGGGTGGTGCAGGAGAAGACCACCACGGCGTGGCTGCGCGCCAACCTCAACACCGACATCGGCGAGGTGGGCGTGCGCGGCAACATCGGTGTGCAGATGATCCGCACCGACCAGAGCTCGCAGTCCAACTACTTCGACCGCTCGCGCCCGGCCGGCCAGGAAGTGCTGCCGATCGACGCCGGCAAGACCTACACCGACTGGCTGCCGAGCTTGAACCTGGTCTTCATGTTCCCGCACCAGCAGACGCTGCGCTTCGCCGCCGCCAAGCAGGTCGCGCGCCCGCGTGTGGACCAGATGCGCGCCGGCCTGGAGTTCGGTGTGGATACCGCCACCGGCAAGCCCGGCGGCAGCGGCGGCAACCCCCTGCTCGACCCGTGGCGCGCCAACGCGATCGACCTGTCCTACGAGAAGTACTTTGGCGAGAAGGCCTACGTGGCCGCGGCTGTCTTCTTCAAGGATCTGAAGAGCTACGTCTACACCCAGTCGGTGGATGACTACGACTTCAGCGACCTGCTGGCCAGCTACGTGATTCCGCCGGGCATGAGCGCCCCGCTGCTGACCACCGGCACCTTCTCCGCACCGCAGAACGGCCAGGGCGGCAAGCTGAAGGGCCTGGAGCTGACCGCCTCGTTCCCGCTCGAGATGCTCTCCGACAGCCTGCGCGGCTTCGGCATCCAGGCCGCTGCCACCTTCAACGACAGCGACATCAAGATCCTCGACCCGGAAAGCGCGTCCAGCGTCGGCAGCGATCCGATCAGCCTGCCGGGCCTGTCCGAACGCGTGTACAACTTCACCGCGTACTTCGAGCGCAATGGGTTCGAGGCCCGCATCAGCCAGCGGCGGCGCTCGGACTTCATCGGCGAGATCGGCAACTTCAACGGCAACCGCACCCTGCGTTACGTGGTGGGCGAGAACGTGACCGATGCGCAGGTGAGCTATACCTTCGCCGACAGCAGCAGCCTGCACGGGCTGACCCTGCTCCTGCAGGGAAGCAACCTGACCAACGAGCCGTACCGCACCTATGCCGGCACCAAGGACAAACCGCTGGAGTACGTCGAGTGGGGCCGGACGTACATGCTGGGTGTGAACTACAGGTTCTGATTCCCGCGCAGCAACGTTGACGAGAACCCGCTGCCTGGCAGCGGGTTTTCTGTTTTCGGCGAACGCGGAATCTTCGCAACCCCGCCAGACAGCGCCGAGCCCTCGGCTGTCGCACCGTAGAGCCGGGCTCTGCCCGGCTGCCGCGCGATGCGCGGGATTTTTGGCGCCGGGGCGAAGGGCAGCCGGGCAGAGCCCGGCTCTACAGGCGACGCGCGGGATGTTCGATGCCGGGGCGAAGGGCAGCCGGGCAGAGCTCGGCGCTACAGGCGACGCGCGGGATGTTCGATGCCGGGGCCAAGGGCAGCCGGGCAGAGCCCGGCTCTACGGGCGACGCGCGGGATGTTCGATGCCGGCACGAAGGGCAGCCGGGCAGAGCCCGGCTCTACGGGCGACGCGCGGGATGCTCGATGCCGGGGCGAAGGGCAGCCGGGCAGAGCCCGGCGCTACGGGGATGTCGGGGTTGTCGCTGCCTGCCGGGCCAAAAAAAGGGCGGGGCACGTGGCCCCGCCCTCTCAATACCACCGGAAAAACGTGTCAGTCCCTGCGCGCGCAATACATCGACTGTGCCGGCAATGTCAGCTCGCCCGCCGCTGCGGTTCCCACGTCCGGCCCCGGCACGTGCAGCGGCTGCCACTGGCCCGCCGGCAGCGCCACGCGCACCGTGTCGGCCGACAGGTTGAACGCCAGCAGCAGCGTCTCGCCGGCATGGCGACGCTCGAACATCAGCACCGGCTCGGCCGTCTCCAGGAACGCGATGTCACCCACCAGCAGGGTCGGCATGGTCCGCCGCCACGCCAGGAACTGGCGGAATGCGTTGAGCACCGACTGTGGATCGTGGCTCTGCACGGCTACCGCCGCCGCCTGATGCTCGGCCGGAATCGGCAGCCACGGCGTGCCGGTGGTGAAACCGGCCAGTGGCGCGTCGATCCACGGCATCGGCGTGCGGCAGCCGTCGCGCCCCTTGAAGTTCGGCCAGAAGGTGATGCCGTACGGGTCCTGCAGCGCCTCGAACGGGACGTCGGCCTCGCCAAGCCCCAACTCTTCGCCCTGGTACAGGCAGATCGAGCCACGCAGCGAGCACAGCAGCGCCACCAGCAGGCGCGCCAGCCGCGGCTGCGCCGGATGCCCGCCCCAGCGGGTCACCGCACGCTCCACATCGTGATTGGAGATCGCCCAGCACGGCCAGCCCTCGGTCATGGTCGCTTCCAGCCGCGACACGGTGTCGCGGATGTAACCGGCGCTGAAATCCTTCACCAGCAGCTCGAAGCTGTAGCCCATGTGCAGGCGGCCAGGCGCGGTGTACTCGGCGGTGGTGGCCAGCGAATCCTCGGCGGAAATCTCGCCCAGACTCACCGTCCCCGGGTACTCGTCGAGCAGGCCGCGCAGGCGCTCGATGAAGCCCAGGTTCTCCGGCTGCGTGTTGTTGTAGTAGTGGTACTGGTAGGCGTACGGATTGTCCGCGCTGAAGCCCCGGCCCACCCGCTGCTCCAGCGGCTTGGCCGGGTTGTCGCGCAGCTGCGCGTCATGGAAGCAGAAATTGATCGAGTCCAGGCGGAACCCGTCCACGCCGCGGTCCAGCCAGAACCGCACATAGTCCAGCGTGGCCTGCTGCACGGCCGGATTGTGGAAATCCAGGTCCGGCTGGTCGGCCAGGAAGTTGTGCAGGAAATACTGCTCCCGGCGCGGCTCCCACTGCCAGGCCACGCCGCCGAAAATCGACATCCAGTTGTTGGGCGGGGTGCCGTCCTCGCGCGGGTCGGCCCACACGTACCAGTCCGCCTTGGGGTTGGTGCGGTCCTGGCGGCTCTCGCGGAACCAGGCATGCTCGATCGAGGTGTGGCTGAACACCTGGTCGATCATCACCTTCAGGCCCAGCGCATGCGCCTTGGCCAGCAGGCGGTCGAAGTCGGCCAGGGTGCCGAACAGCGGGTCCACATCGCGGTGATCGGCGATGTCGTAGCCGAAGTCGGCCATCGGCGAGGTGAAGAACGGGGAGATCCAGATCGCGTCCACGCCCAGCGCGGCCACGTAGTCCAACCGGTCGATGATGCCGGGCAGGTCGCCCACCCCGTCGCCGTTGGCATCGAGGAAGCTGCGCGGGTAGATCTGATAGATGACGGCGCCGCGCCACCAGGGAATCTGCAACATTGAGGGCCCCCTCCGGGCTTCCAGGGCACCCGATCCGGGGGCCAGAACATACCCGCCAAGCTTAGCGGCGGCCCTGCCGGGATGGCGCTGCATGCATACGTATTCACGCCTGCGGCCGCCCCGGGCGGTCTTCGCGGGCGGAAGACGGCCGCAACGCCTATAATTCGCTGTACGCCTGAAAGTCAGACCGCATGACCATCACCGAAGACACCCGCCCCGCGCTGGGCCTGCCCCAGATCCAGTCGCTTGCCGCGCCCGACATGGCCGCCGTCGATGCCCTGATTCGCCGCCGACTGTCTTCGGATGTCGTCCTGATCAACCAGATCGCCGACCACATCATCTCCGCCGGCGGCAAGCGCCTGCGCCCGATGCTGGTCATGCTGGCCGGCCACGCGGTCGGCCAGGCCGGGCCGGAGCACCACCAGCTGGCAGCGATCATCGAGTTCATCCACACCTCGACCCTGCTGCACGACGACGTGGTGGACGAGTCCAGCCTGCGCCGTGGTCGCAGCACCGCCAACGCCCTGTGGGGCAATGCGCCGAGCGTGCTGGTGGGCGATTTCCTGTACTCGCGCAGCTTCCAGCTGATGGTCGAGTTGGACCGCATGCCGGTCATGCGGATTCTGGCCGACACCACCAACCGCATCGCCGAGGGCGAGGTGCTGCAGCTGCTGCACGTCCACAATCCGGACACCGACGAGGCGGCCTACCTGCGCGTGATCGAGCGCAAGACCGCGGTGCTGTTCGCCGCCGGCACCCGTCTGGGCGCGCTGGCCAGCGGCGTGGACGAGGTCACCCAGCAGGCGCTGTACGACTACGGCATGCACCTGGGCTACGCCTTCCAGATTGCCGACGATGTGCTGGACTACTCGGCCAACGCCGACGAACTGGGCAAGAACCTGGGCGACGACCTTGCCGAGGGCAAGGCGACCCTGCCGCTGATCCACGCGATGGCACATTCGGATGCGACCACCCGCGAGCGCCTGCGCGAGATCGTGCAGAACGGCGATGCCGAGGCGATGCCGGAGGTACTGGCCGCCATCCACGCCACCGGCGGGCTGGACTACAGCCGCCGTCGGGCCGAGGAATATGCCGACGCCGCCGAGCGCGCGCTCGACGCCCTGGCCGACAACGATGCCGTCGCCGCCCTGCGCGGTCTGGCGCGCTACGCGGTGCAGCGCTCGCATTGAGGCAAGGTGGGCCGACCGCGGGTCGGCTGCACCGCGCATCGCGCCGGCCGGCTCCCCTCAGCGACGCTCGAAGCGCTCCTCGAAGAACTCGTCCAGTGCCTTCCAGGCACGCCTGGCGGCGCGCGGGTTGTACAGACAGCCCGGCGGACTGTTGGCGTCGGACTCGGCAAAGCAGTGCACCGCGCCGCTGTAGTTGGTGAACGTCCAGTCGACCTTGGCCGTGTTCATTTCCTGCTCGAAGCTGGCGATGTCGTCCTTGCTGACGCCCTTGTCGTCGGCACCGTTGAGCACCAGCACCGAGGGATGCGTGCCACCGGCCTTCGCAGGCAACGGCGAACCCAGCCCGCCGTGCAGGCTGACCACGCCGGCCAACGGCGCACCGGCGCGCGCCATCTCCAGCACCGTGGTGCCGCCGAAACAGAAGCCGACCGCGCCGATCCGGGCGGCGTCCACCGGCGCCTTGCCGGCCTGCGCCTTGAGCACCTCGATCGCCTTCAGCGCGCGTGCGCGCAGCACCGGCCGGTCATTGCGGAGTTTCGTCGCGACCGGTCCGGCCTCGGCATCGGTCTTCGGGCGCACCCCCTTGCCGTACACGTCGGCGACCAGCACCACGTAGTCGTCGCCGGCCAGCTGCTTGGCCTTGGCGATCGCCGAGTCGTTCACACCCTTCCAGTTGGGCACCATCACCAGACCGGGACGCGTGTCGGATTCGCTGTCGTCGTAGACCAGCACGCCGCTGAAGGTGGTGCCGTCCAGGCTCCACTCCACCGGCTGGGTCTTCATCACCGCCATCGCCGGCAACGCGGCCATGCCCAGCAGCATCGCCGCACCCCACTGCCATCGCCTGTTCATCGCCTGCTCCTTGGAAGAGAATCCCGACTATACGGCGCGAAGCCGCAACGTCACGTAGAGCCGGGCGCTGCCCGGCTGTCGCGCGCAACGCGGGGGCGCGTGGCCGGACCCACGTAGAGCCGGGCTCTGCCCGGCTGTCGCGCGCAGCGCGGGGGGTGCGTGGTCGGATCGGAGAGCAGCCGGGCAGAGCCCGGCGCTACGGGGATCGCGCGCGGTGTGAGAGGCGCGTGGCCGGACCCACGTAGAGCCGGGCTCTGCCCGGCTGTCGCGCACAGCGCGGGGGGTGCGTGGTCGGACCGGAGAGCAGCCGGGCAGAGCCCGGCTCTACGGGGATCGCGCGCGGTGTGAGAGGCGCGTGGCCGGACCCACGTAGAGCCGGGCGCTGCCCGGCTGTCGCGCGCAGCGCGGGGGGTGCGTGGCCGGACCGGAGAGCAGCCGGGCAGAGCCCGGCTCTACGGGGATCACGCGCGGTGTGAGAGGCGCCTGGCCGGCCCCACGTAGAGCCGGGCGCTGCCCGGCTATCGCGCGCAGCGCGGGGGGCGCGTGGCCGGATCGGAGAGCAGCCGGGCAGAGCCCGGCGCTACGGGGGAGCGCTGCGCTCAGGCGATGCCGATGCCCGGGATCGCGGTGATCTGGTCGGGGTCGAATCCGGCCAGTTCGGCGAAATGCCGGCCGCGGGCGACATAGTCGCGGTATACCCCGTAGCTCGGTGCGCCGGGCGACATCAGTACCACCCCGCCCTGCGCGCCCAGTGCAGCACGCGCCAGGCGCATCGCCTCGGCCAGGTCGGTGGCCGCATGCAGGCCGAAACGCCCCTGGTCTGCCAGCGGCTGCAGCAGATCATGGATGCGCGGCCCGTTGGCCCCCATCGTCACGATCTCCAGCGGCGGCACGTCATGGGCCATGTGCTGCACGAAGTCGTGCCAGTCCAGACCACGATCATGCCCGCCCACCAGCAGCGCGATGCGGCGGCCGGCGAAGCATTCCAGCGCCGCCAGACTGGCATGCGGCGTGGTGCTGATGGAATCGTTGACGAACGTGACGCCCTCGCGGCTGCCCACCGTCTGCAGCCGATTGGGCAACGGCCGGAACGCCTGCACCGACGGCGCCAGCGCCACCGCATCCAGCCCCAGCGCTTCGACGGCGGCCAGTACCGCGCACAGGTTGCCGCGGTTGTGACGCCCTGGCAACGGCGTGCTGGCGGTGTCGAACACGGCCTGCCCGCCCCGATGGACCACATCGCCGCGCATGTGCCAGCCCTGCGGCTGGTTGAACCACACCACCTCGCTGTCGGGCAGCGACAGCGCGGCCAGGTGCGGATCGGCGGCATTGAGCACCGCGATGCGCGGCGCAGCCTCGGTGACCAGCCGCAGTTTGTCCTGGATGTAACGCGCTTCGCTGCCGTGCCAGTCCAGGTGCTCGGGGAACAGGTTCAGGATGACCGCCACCTGCGGATGCACGCCGCTGCGCGCCACTTCGCCGGTCTGGTAGCTGGACAGCTCCACCGCCCAGTACCGCGGCACCGGCTCCGGATCGAGCACTTCCAGCAGCGGCAGGCCGATGTTGCCCACCAGCGCCGTCGGCGCGCCGGAGGCACGCAGCAGATGCGCCAGCAGCGAGGTCGTGGTGCTCTTGCCCTTGGTGCCGGTCACGCACACCGTGTCGCGCACGGTGCCATCGGCATCGGCGTGCTCGGCGAACCACAGCGCGGTGCCGCCGATGAACTGCGTGCCCTGTGCGGCAGCGGCCTGCGCGACCTCCCCGTACGGGCTGATCCCCGGCGATTTGATCACCAGCTCGAACGCCCCCAGCGCCTCGCCGCTGACATCCGAACGCACCTGCAGCGCGCCGTGGGTCTCCTCACGGGCAGCGGCGGCTTCGGCCTCGGGACAGAACAGCGTCAGCGGCAGCGACGGCAACCGCTGCTGCAGCACGCGGAAGGCCGCACGGCCTTCACGGCCCCAGCCCCACAGAGCGACCCGCTTGCCCTCAAGCTGCGAAATCCGCACGCAGGCGCTCCCAGATCGCCGCCGGAATCCGGTGTTCGCCTTCCAGTACCAGCAGCGGCTCGACCTGCAGTTCGCCTGCGTCGAGGTGCGGCTGGATCTCCTGGATGAATCGCTTCACCAGCGCGTCTTCGCTCCATTCCGGGCGCGCGGCCAGGGTCGCCATCGCCGCACGCGATTCGCGGCCTTCGCCGACGCATTCGAACGGCTTGTGGTCCTGGAATTCCAGCAGCGCATCGAAGCCGCCGGCCTGGTCGGCATCGTCCAGCAGGTTGCGGCCGAAGATGTTCACCAGGCGCGGCTTGGGCATGAACGGCGCCAGCGCCAGGAACACGAAGTGGCACTTCGGACACACCCCGCACCAGCGGTTGACCGGGCGTTCGCCGAGGATGTGGAAGTTGCGGTTGCAGCTGGAGAAGTGCGCGTCGTAGAAATCACTCTTGGCGAACTGGCGTGCCACCGCCAGCTCCGACAGCGGCCGCAGCAGCGAGTAATAGTGGAGATCGGCGGCGATGTGCGTTTCCACATGCTCGCCGAACGCCTGCTCGAACGCCCAGCCCTTGGACCACTGGTGGTTGACCTCGCCGGTGCCCGGAATCTGGCTGCCATAGCTGGCCGAGCGCTCGTTGGAGAACACCACCTGGTCCACGCCCTGCAGCAGCGCGGCCAGCACCATGATCATCGAGTTCACCGCAGTGACCGGGATATGCCCGTTCCACGCGCCCTGGCGGTTCAGTTCGAACAGCTCCGGGGCCAGCGTGCGGCCGATGTTGAGGATCGGCAGGCCAGTGCGTTCGGCGCAGGCGCGGATCAGTTGCGAACCGCCGATCCAGGTCACCGTCTCGGCGATGCCCAGCGTGCGCAGGGCCTCGATGCTGACCAGCGAATCCTTGCCGCCACCGATGGCGACCAGGGCATGCTCGCGCAGGCCCAACGCGGGCGCGGCCACCGGTGCGCCCTCGACCGGCAGGCGGAACCGCCCGCGCAGGTTCAGGCCATTGCGGTAGGCGAACTCACCCAGGCCGTTGAGGTAGACCGTTTCCACCAGCGCGGCGGTGGCCGCGTCGATGGCATAGCTGTCGATGCGCACCTGGTCCGGCACGCCGGCCTTGTAATAGCTGACGCCGGCAATCAGGTGCAGCAGCCGCAGCGCCTGCTGCACGGCCTCGGCGCGGGCACCGTCGAGCACGAACGGGGCGCCCGGAATGGTCACCGTCTCGATCAGCTCGGGGCCGTCGTCGAAGGCGTAGACCAGTTGCGCCACGCCCGTGTCCGCCGCGAAATCGCAGCGGACGAAGCGGAAAACGGCAACCTGGTGTTTATCGAAAGCAGTCATGGTGTATCCGGTTCAGAGGGCGGCAGGCGGCAATCAAGGCACATCATCGATGACGTCCTCGCGCGGCAGCTCGCGCTGGTTGTAAGTGTTGGCCATGACGTAACCGTAGGCGCCGGCATCGGCGATCAGCATCACATCGTCCGGGGCGGTCGACACCGGCAGGCGGCGGCGCTTGCCGAACACATCGCTGGACTCGCAGATCGGGCCGACCACGTCGAAGGCGGCCTCCGCATAGCCACCGAGGCGGCTGAGGTTGTCGATGTCGTGCCACGCGTCGTAGAGCGCCGGGCGCATCAACGTGTTCATGCCCGCATCCAGGCCCACGCGGCGAACGCCGTCCTTCTCCACCACCTGGGTGGCGCGGGCCAGCAGCACGCCGGATTCGGCCACCAGGTAGCGGCCGGGTTCGATCGCCAGGCGGAACGCCGGGTGTACCGCCTTGACCTCGGCCAGGCCAACCGCCCAGGCCTCCAGGTCGAACGGCTCGTCGTCGGCGCTGTACGGAATCGGCAGCCCGCCGCCGATGTCGATGGTTTCGATGCTGCCGATGCGGCGCGCGAAACCGGCCAGTTCATCGCACATCAGGCGCCAGTGCTGCGCGGTTTCCACGCCGCTGCCCAGGTGCGCGTGCAGGCCGACCACGCGGGTGCCCAGCGCGGTGGCCAGACGCACGAATTCGTCCACGCGCGCGATCGGCAGACCGAACTTGGACTCCTTGCCGCCGGTGCGCACCTTGGCGTGGTGGCCTTCGCCACGGCCCAGGTCCACGCGCAGCCACAGCTCGCGGTTGCTGAACAGTTCCGGCCAACGCTGCAGCGCTTCCACATTGTCCAGGGTAACGGTCACGCCGAGCGCGAAGGCGGCCTCGTACTCGGTCCGCGGTGCGAAGCTCGGGGTGAACAGCACACGCCTGGGTGACAGCGTGGGCAAGGTGTTGAAGACATGCTTGAGCTCGCCGTGCGACACGCACTCCAGACCGAAACCCTCCTGTTCGAGCAGTGCCAGGATGGCCGGGTGCGAGTTGGCCTTGATCGCGTAGTAGCGCTGGTCGATGGCCTTGATCGCGGTCAGCGCGCGCGCACGCGCACGCACGGTCGGCAGGTTGTACACGTAGCGCGGCGTGCCGGCCTGGGCCAGCGCCAGCAGGTGCTCGCGCTGCCCACGCCACCACGCGGTTTCGCGCGCGCGGACGGTGCCGGCGATCTCGCGCCAGCGCGGGCCGAACACTTCGCCCTCCTCCACCGGCATCGCGCCGCTGTCGATCAGCTCGGCGTGCAGGATCGGCAGCAGGCCATCGGCATCGGACTCATCGATCACGAAGGTCAGGTTGAGGTCGTTGGACGACTGCGAAATCATGTGCACGCGCTCGCGGCCGAACGTGGCCCACACGTCGGACAGCTTGTGCAGCAGCGAACGCATGCCGCGGCCTACCAGGGTGATCGCCGCGCACGGCACGATCACCTTGACCTTGCAGATCTGCGACAGGTCCGCCGACAGCGCGGCCAGCACGTCGGTGTTGACCAGGTTCTCGGACGGGTCAAGCGACACGGTGACGTTGGTCTCGGCCGAACCGATCAGGTCCACCGACAACCCATGCTTCTTGAACAGCCCGAACACATCGGCCAGGAAGCCGACCTGCTGCCACATGCCGATGCCTTCCATCGACACCAGCACGATGCCGTTGCGGCGGCTGATCGCCTTCACGCCCGGCACCGGTGCGGCATTGCCGTCGATGCTGGTGCCCGGCAGTTCGGGGCGCTCGGTATCCAGGATCGCCATCGGCACGCCGGCATCGCGGCAGGGCTTGATCGAGCGCGGATGCAGCACTTTGGCACCGGTGGTGGCGATTTCCTGGGCTTCGTAGTAATCCAGCCGGGTCAGCAGGCGCGCATCGGGCACGTCCTTCGGATTGGCACTGAACATGCCCGGCACGTCGGTCCAGATCTCCACGCGACTGGCACCGAGCAGCGCGCCGAAATAGGCCGCCGAGGTATCCGAGCCGCCGCGGCCAAGAATGGCGGTACCGCCGTCGGCATGCCGCGAGATGAAGCCCTGGGTGATCAGCATGCGGGTGGGCTGTGCGTGGAAGCGCGCGGCCCAGGCAGCATCGGCGCGCCACTGGCAGTTCACCGACAGGCGCTGCGACCACTCGCTCTGGTTGGGCTGCGGCGGCAGGGCATCGAGCCACTCGCGCGCATCCATCCAGCCGAAATCCAGGCCGCTGGCGCGCAGGTAGGCCGCGCCCACCGTGGAAGACAGCAGTTCGCCCTGGCCCAGCACGTCGGCCTGCCAGTCCAGCGGCCGCGTCGCCGCGCGCGGATCGTCGAGCAGCCCGGCCAGCGCAGCCAGCCGCGCGTCGAGCGCGCCCGCCTCCAGCGACAGTTCGACCAGGAACTCGCGATGGCGGGCGACCAGCGCGTCCACACGGGCACGGCTGTCGGCGGCGCCATCGGCGATCGCGGTCAGCTCGTTGGTCACCCCGGACAGCGCCGAGACCACCACCAGCACGCGCGAGCCGGTTTCTTCCGCACGTTTTTTCGCCAGCTTCCCGATCGTGTCCCAGCGGTGACGACGCGACACGGAGGTGCCGCCGAACTTCAGTACGATCCAACGATCGACAAGGGGGGAAGCTGACATGGAGGTAATGGGGAAGTCGTAGTGAGGGGATTCGCCCGGCACGCCGGGCCGAACCCCCGATTCTATGCCAAGCCCGGGCCGTGCAGGGCCGGCGTGCGGCGGCCCTGACGCATTCATGCCCGGCGCGCCGCCGTCGGCCCGGCGCGGGTTGGTAAGCTGCGCACCCCTTTGCCCCTGCCCGCCGCCTCGATGACCACCCGCCGTTTCCTGCAGTTGGACGTGTTTTCCCCCTATCCCGGTGCCGGCAATCCGCTGGCCGTGGTGCTCGACGCCGAAGGCCTGGACGATGTGGCCATGCAGGCCATCGCCCGCTGGACGCGGCTGCCGGAGACCACCTTCGTGTTCGCCCCGCAGGCGCCGGGCGCCAGCTACGGCATCCGCATGTTCAGCCCGCAGAAGGAAGTGCCGTTCGCCGGCCACCCCAGCGTGGGGACCGCGCACGCCGTGCTCGAGGCCGGCCTGGCCGCGCCGGTGGACGGCGTGCTGGTCCAGGACGGTATTGCCGGCGCGCTGCCGCTGCGTGTGGAGGGCAGCGGCGCCCAGCGCACCATCGCCATCCGTACCCCGCGTGCCCAGGTGGCCGAGGTGACCGTGGCCGATGACCCGCGCCTGCAGGCCGTGCTGGCCGGCTGGGCGCTGGGTGACCTGCCGCCGGCCCGCATGGACGGCGGGCGCAGCTGGTGGGTGGTGGAACTGGCCGACGAAGCGCACCTGCGCGGCCTCACGCCGGACTGGGCCGCGATTGCGGCCCTGGCTGAATCCACCGGCAGCATGGGCGTGTTCGCCTATGCGCGCAGCCAGGAGCCGGCCTACGACCTGGCGGTGCGCGCCTTCGTCGGCAATGGCCGCCGCTTCGAGGATGCCGCCTCGGGCGCGGCCAATGCGGTGCTCGCGGCGTGGCTGGACAGCCGGGGCGCGCTGCCCCGCGACGAACCGCGCTACGTGGTCAGCCAGGGCCGCGAAGTCGGCCACGATGCGCGGCTGAGCCTGCACATCGATGCCGGGGGCGATGTCTGGTCCGGCGGCCAGGTGCAGACCGTCATCCGCGGCACCCTGGACTGGTAAGCGCAGGGGCGGCGCGTCAGCGCGCCGCCTCGTATACCGGCGTGCCGCCCACCCAGGTGGCTCGCACCTGCAGGTCGGCCAGCTGCGCCGGGGGCACCTGCAGCGGATCGCGGTCGAACACCACGAAGTCGGCCTGCAGCCCAGGCTGCAGGCGACCAACGCGATCCTCGTCGCGACCGGCGAACGCGGCATCGGCGGTGAACCCACGCAGCGCCTCGGCGGCGCTCAACCGCTGATCCGGCTGCCAGCCAGCCGGCGGGTGGCCGGTGCGGTCCTGTCGCGTCACGGCGGCATACAGCCCCAGCCGCGGATCGACCTGCTCCACCGGGAAGTCCGAGCCCAGCGCCAGCGGCACGCCCGCCGCCAGCATGCGCCGCCAGGCGTACGCCCCCAGGATGCGCTGCGGCCCGACGCGGTCCTGCGCCCAGCCCATGTCCGAGGTCGCGTGGGTGGGCTGCATCGAGGCGATCACCTTGCCCTGCGCGAACCGCGGAATGTCCTCCAGCGCCACCACCTGGGCATGTTCCACGCGCCAGCGGTGATCGCCGCCGCTGCGCTCGCCCAGCACGCGTGCGTAGGTGTCGAGCACGATGCGATTGCCGCGGTCGCCGATGGCGTGTGTGGCCACCTGCAGTCCGCAGCCATCGGCCTTGCGCACGGCCGTTTCGAAATCGGCCGGCGACGTCACCAGCAGGCCGCGGTTGTGCGGATCATCGCTGTAGTCGGCCAGCAGGGCGGCGCCACGACTGCCGAGTGCGCCGTCCATGAACAGCTTCACGCCGCGCATCGCCAGGTGACCGCCGGCATGCCGGTATGGCCCCTGCGCGCACAGATCGTCCAGTGCTCCGCCATTGCCGTCGGCATACGCCTCGATGCGCAACGGCAGGCGACCGGCATCGGCGAAGCGACGCATCAGCGCCAGGTCCTCGCGCGACACGCCCATGTCGTGCACGCCGGTCAGTCCCTGGCTTGCCGCCGCGGCCAGTGCGCGCGTCAACATCTGTTCGCGCGCCGCTGCAGTGGGCGCGGGGATCGCGGCTTGCATCAGCCCCATCGCCTCATCGACGAACACGCCGGTCGGCCGACCCGCCGCATCGCGCTCGATGCGTCCGCCCGCCGGCTGCCAGCGCCCCTGCAGCGTGCGCTGCCCCGGCACCGCCGCCAGCGCGCGCAGGGCTGCGCTGTTGCCCCAGCCGGCGTGGCCGTCCACGCGCCCCAACCAGACCGGTCGATCCGGGAACGCCGCGTCCAGATCGGCGGCACTGGGGAAGCGCGTGTCGGCCCATCGATTCTGGTCCCAGCCGTTGCCAAGCAGCCACCCGTCGGGGTGGTCGGCAGCGAAGCGCTGCAGGCGTGCCACTACCTCCGCGCGGCTGTCCGCACCGGTCAGATCGGCCTGCATCAGCGTCTGCCCCAGGTACATCAGGTGCGCATGTGCGTCGATCAGGCCCGGCACCACCGTGACATCGCCGAGGTCGGTGAGCGGTGCCAAGGGGTACAGCGTCAGGAGGGCCTGGCGGTCGCCGACCGCCAGCACCCGCCCATCGGCCGCGTCCCAGGCCAGTGCGGTCGCCACCGGCGCATCCGCGGCGCCGGTATGGATGGTGGCGGCCGTGACCAGACGGACATCGGCCTGCGCCTGGGCGGCGCAGAAACACGACAGCAGGACAGCCAGAAGGCAATGGCGCACGCGAAGCTCCCGCAGAACGAAACAGGGGCGACTATGCCGCCCCTGCCGGGATCACTCAATCCGCGCTGCGGCATGCGTCAGCCGGCGAGCTCGGCCTCCAGCGAGATCGGCACCGCGCTGAGCGCCTTGGACACCGGACAGTTCTGCTTGGCATCGTCGGCGATGGCGCGGAACTGCGCCGCATCGATCTTCGGCACCACCGCCTTGACCTTCAGCGTGATCTGCGACAACTGCGGGCCGCCTTCCATCGACAGATCGACCTTGGCCTCGGTATCCAGCGAGGTTGGCACGAAACCGGCCTCGGTCAGCTTGGCCGACAGCGCCATCGTGAAGCAGCCGGCATGCGCGGCGGCGATCAGTTCTTCGGGATTGGTGCCCTTCTCGTCGCCGAAACGGCTGCTGAAGGCGTAGCGGGTACGGTCCATGAGCCCGCTCTGCGGGGTGCTCAATTGTCCCTTGCCTGTCTTGAGGTCACCTTCCCAGTGCGCGGTAGCGTGTCGCGAAATGCCCATCGTGAGTCTCCTTCGGGATGAATGGCAGGCCCAGCCTAGACCGGGGGGCGTTAGCGTGGCGTCGGGTCGGAGGTGGCGCGCCCCCCGGCGTGCCGCGGCGGGTCGCACGCGCCACGTTTTCCACACACGGAGGCTGTTTTCAAGGCATTTTCCGCAGGCACGCAGTGCGCCAACCGCCAGCATCGGCAAGCCGGGGGTACGCACAGCCCCGTGTTTTCAGGGCATGTGCTGATGCACTGCGGTAACCGGAACGGCGAAAAACGCGATTTTTATGCGTCTGCCTATTGGCGGCGCACCCGTGTTGCCCTACATTTCGCTTGCCGACGGGGTTCGGCGCGACCACACCACCAACCGTTCACGAGAACAGGACACCATGGCAAAGACCGCTAAAAAGGCTGCCCCGAAGAAGGCAGTGAAGAAAGTCGCTACGAAGGCAGCCGCGAAGCCGGCCGCTCCCAAGCCGATCAAGGAAGTGCTGAGCAAGTCTGGTCTGGTTGCACACATCGTTGAAGCGTCCGGCGTTGTCGCCAAGGACGTGCGCGCTGTGCTGGCCTCGCTGGAAGGTGCCGTGGCCGCCTCGGTCCACAAGAAGGGCGCAGGCAGCTTCACCCTGCCGGGCCTGCTGAAGATCACCACCGTCAACGTGCCGGCCAAGCCGAAGCGCAAGGGCATCAACCCGTTCACCAAGGAAGAGCAGTGGTTCGCCGCCAAGCCGGCCTCCACCAAGCTGAAGGTGCGTCCGCTCAAGAAGCTCAAGGACGCTGCGCTGTAATCAGCGCGCTTCCTGCAGCACCCGGACGGGACGGCCACGGTCGTCCCGTCTTTTTTTGGCTGGTCTGCCGATCGCAGCGCTCTTGCCCACGCCTCCCGCGCAACACAGCGTTGCCGCAGCGTCCGGCCATGCCTGCAATGCGCGCAAACCCTGCGCCGGCGCCACTGTGCGGCACACCGCCTGCGGCTGGAACGCACAAGGTGGAACACTGCGTGCGACCGTCCCTGTCGCCGATCCCGGGCGTGCGGCCTATGGTGGGCCTGTCCCCACTGTGCAGGCCGCCATGTCCACCTCCTCCCAGCGTTACCGCATTACCGTCACCCCGATCGAGAAGGACGGGTTGCAGTGCAGCGGGCGCTGCACCATCGAACTGGAGCACCGGGCGCAGCGCGACTGGATGCGCCTGCTGGAAGTGGCCAGGCGCCATACCGGGCTCAGCGGCGATGAGCGCGCCGCCGCCATCGTCGCCACCCAGCTGCTGCGCGATCTGGCCCAGCGCCACGCCGCCGAGCCGACGCACGCACTGACTGTGCTGCAGCCCCAACTGGACGAGGTGCTCGGCGCGCTGGACGCCATCCAGGGCGCGCCCTGATCGACCGCGCCCGCTACACTCGCCCCATTCCAGGGGAGGGGTGCCGATGCGTTCTGCCAGTGTCCTGCTGCCGCTGCTGCTGATCGCCGGCTGCTCGTGCCAGCGTCAGGGCGATGGGGTCGAGGCGGCCGCCGCTGCGTCGGCCACGCCGTCGCCGCGCACCACCGCCGTCACCGTCCCTGCGGATGCCGCTGCCGCGGCTGCCGGCACAGTGCCGGCGACGCCGCCGCCCGGTGCGGTGGCAGCGGGCGCAGCCGATGAAGGGGCCACCGTGCGCAACTACATCGGTGTGCTGCTGCGCGGGGATCGCGCTGCCGCTGCGGCGTACTGGGCTGGCGGCACCACCCGCCTGCAGCTCGACGACGCCCCGCTGCACCGTCTCACCGACGTGGTGTCGCTGCGGGTGGATACCGACACGCCGATCGCGCGCGACACCGCCCGTCCCTCGCGCCTGCGCGAGGTGCCGATCCGCCTCCGCATCCTGACCCGGCGGGGCACGCTGCACTACCACGGCTGGTACCGCCTGCAGCCACGCGCCGATGGCAGCGGCTGGGAACTCAGCGGCGCGTGGCTGCAGCCGAGCCTGGACTGACCGAGCGGCACCGGCGCGCACGTGTCAAAGCTGGATTCAGGCAATGGCGCTATCGTTGGCCACTCATTCCCCACGGCCGCCGCCATGAACGTTCGCCCGATATTGTCCCGCCTCGCCGCCTGCACCGTTCTTCTGGCCGCCGCCATCGGCGCGCAGGCCGCGCCCACCGTGTCCGGCCGCCAGCTGTCGGTTGGCGCGGCCGACGTGCAGCAGTATCTGGATGGCAGTTTCCCGCGGACCCAGGACGCCCTCGGCGGCCTGATCGCGATGACCATGAGCCATCCGCAGCTCGCGCTGCCGCAGGGCAACCGCCTGGATCTCGGTTTCGATGTCGCGCTGGGTACCGCCGGCAGCGCGCCGGCACCGCTGGGCAAGGTCAAGCTCAGCAGCGGTCTGCGCTACGACGCGCAGACCCAGGGCTTCCACCTTGAACAACCCACCGTGGACGACTTCACCCCGGCCAACAACGGCGGCAAGCTGGACTCGCGCACGCGCGGCCTGCTCAACGCCTGGCTGACCGACTATGCGCGCCGCGAACCGATCTACAGGATCGACCCCAGCGTGGCCGCGGTGCTCGGTGCATTGCAGGTGCAGTCGGCGCAGGTCGAGAACGGCAAGCTGGTGGTCACCTTCAACCAGGACCTGGGCAAGCTGATCCCGGCCGGCGTACTGGGCCGCTGACCGCAGCGGCGGCACCGGCAACCACCGCCTGACCCGGGCAGGGCACCGACTGCGGGTCGGTGCCCTGCCCGTCTACGCCGCCAGTGCCTTGGCCACTGCGTCGGCAAACGCCGGAATGTCGCCCGGCTTGCGGCTGGTGATCACATGCCCGTCCACCACCACCTCGGCGTCGGTCCATTCGGCGCCGGCATTGCCCAGATCGGTTTTCAGCGACGGCCACGAGGTCAGGCGGTGGCCGCTGGCCAGGCCGGATTCGATCAGCAGCCACGGGCCGTGGCAGATCGCCGCCACCGGCTTGCCGGCTGCGCCGAACGCCTTGATGAACGCCACCGCCTGCGCATCGATGCGCAGCTTGTCCGGATTGATCACTCCGCCGGGCAGCACCAATGCATCGTAGTCGTCCGCCGTGGCGCCCTGCAGCGGCTGGTCCACGGCCACACTGTCGCCCCAGTTCTTGTCTTTCCAGCCGCGGATCCGCGCGCCGTCACCTGGCGCCACCACCTTCACCGTGGCGCCCCAGGATTCGAGAAGGCGCTTGGGTTCAAGCAGTTCGGACTGCTCGAACCCGTCGGTGGCCAGGATCGCGACGTGCTTGCCGTTGAGTGCGTGTGCCATGCAGGGCTCCGTGGATGAGGGAGCCTGCAGTGTGCCGGCACGGCCATTGGGCCCCGGTGACCGCGATGTGCACGCAGCGTAGGCTTACCGCTTGGGCTGCAGCATGGTCCCGGTGCACTTCTTCGACCCGCAGCGGCATTCCCAGATCTTCTTCAGGCGCGCGGTGTGCCGCTCGGCCAGGACAATGCCGTAGTTGTAGGTCAGCTCGTCGCCCGGCTGGATGTCCTTGATCGCCTCAATGAACACCTTGTCCTCGCGACGGTTGTCGCCCTCGGCCTCTTCGATCACCGCCTCGCAGTTCGGGTCGCAGCTGTGGTTGAGCCAGCGCGCATCGTTACCTTTGTAGTTGGCATCGATGACGTAGTCGTCATTGAGAGTGAACAGGAAGGTGTGGCCACTCTCGACGTCACCGGTGTCGTCCGCGTCGACATCGGCGTGGCTGCGCAGCAGCCCCTTGTACTGGATCACGCGCTCACCCTTGCTGATCGGCGCCAGCGCGAACACGCCATTGCCATGAATGGTGGACTTGCGCGCTTGGATCTTCTTGGGCATCTGGCTGGCCGTTGCGATGGGAAGGGCCGATTCTCCCTTAATCTTTGTGATTGCCAAAGCTACACTGTGTCCCGGCCCCGCCGCGGCCCCGCTGTCAGCGTCCTGAACGGGGTGGGTTGGATGCCCGGGGATAAAAGCGTACAATTTCAGTCCGCTTTATGGCTCTGCCCTCCCCATGCTCCGCGTCACCAAGCTCACCGATTACGCCACCGTCGTACTGACCGTACTCGCTGCCCGTCCGGGCGAGGTGCTCAGCGCGACTGAACTGGCCGAGTTCGCCAGCCTCGAACCGCCGACCGTCAGCAAGCTGCTCAAGCCGCTCGCCCAGGCCGGTCTGGTGGAAGGCCTGCGCGGCGTGCGTGGCGGTTACCGCCTCACCCGGCCCGCCGAGCGGATCTCGCTGTTCGAGATCGTCGAGGCGATGGAGGGGCCGCTGGCCCTGACCGAATGCAGCCACGACCACAGCCAATGCGGCCGCGAGCTGCAGTGTGGTGCGCGCAGCAGCTGGCGCCTGATCAACGACGTGGTGGCCGAAGCCCTGCGCGCGGTCAGTCTGGCGCAGATCCTGCCCCCTCTCCCCCTTGTTGACGCCCACCGCCGCGCCATCGCGGCGGACGTCGTCTCCTGATCCACAGGCAGCCCCCATGGCCACCGATACCCTCGATACCGTCGCCGCCGGCGATACCCCCAACCGCGAGATCCACGAGCAGCTCGGCCGCAAGTACGCGGCGGGCTTCATCACGGAGATCGAATCGGACTCGCTGCCGCCAGGCCTGGACGAGGACACCATCCGTGCCCTGTCGGCCAAGAAGGACGAGCCGGAATGGATGACGCAGTGGCGCCTGGACGCCTACCGCCACTTCCTGACCATGCCGATGCCGGACTGGGCCAAGCTGCAGATCGCGGCGATCGACCTGCAGGCGCTGAGCTACTACTCCGCGCCGAAGGGCCCCAAGTACGCCTCGCTGGATGACGTGCCCAAGGAACTGCTGGATACCTACGACAAGCTTGGCGTGCCCCTGCACGAGCGCGCCAAGCTGGCCGGCGTCGCCGTGGACGCGGTGTTCGACTCGGTCTCGGTCGGCACCACCTTCCGCAAGGAGCTGGCCGAGAAGGGCGTGATCTTCTGCTCGATGTCCGAAGCCATCAAGGAGCACCCGGAACTGGTCAGGCAGTACCTGGGCAGCGTGGTGCCGGTGGGCGACAACTACTTCGCCGCGCTGAACTCGGCGGTGTTCTCCGACGGCAGCTTCGTGTTCATCCCCAAGGGCGTGCGCTGCCCGATGGAGCTGAGCACCTATTTCCGCATCAACGCCGGCCACACCGGCCAGTTCGAGCGCACCCTGATCATCTGCGAGGACAAGGCATACGTGTCCTACCTGGAAGGCTGCACCGCGCCGATGCGCGATGAGAACCAGCTGCACGCCGCGGTCGTCGAGCTGGTGGCGCTGGAAGACGCCGAGATCAAGTATTCCACGGTGCAGAACTGGTACCCGGGCGACGAGAACGGCGTGGGCGGCATCTACAACTTCGTCACCAAGCGTGCCGAATGCCGTGGCGCACGCAGCAAGGTCACCTGGACCCAGGTCGAAAC
>NZ_JBMWDP010000011.1:0-121384 GCF_049545505.1 Stenotrophomonas sp. NPDC077421
ATCGGCATCGGTGGTGACCCGATCAACGGCCTGAACTTCGTCGACTGCCTCAAGCTGTTCAACGAAGACCCGCAGACCGAAGGCATCATCATGGTCGGCGAAATCGGCGGCGACGCCGAGGAAGCCGGTGCCGAGTACATCAAGAACCACGTGAAGAAGCCGGTCGTCGGTTTCATCGCCGGTGCGTCGGCTCCGGCCGGCAAGCGCATGGGCCACGCCGGTGCGATCGCCTCGGGCGGCAAGGGCACTGCGGAAGGCAAGTTCGCCGCGATGGAAGCTGCCGGCGTCGTCACCGTGCGTTCGCCGGGCGACCTGGGTGCCGCGATCGCCAAGCTGGTGAAGTAAGGCCGCCCGCCGCGTACGCGGTGGACATGCCTGAAGCGCCGACCGCTGGTCGGCGGCGTCAAACAGAAAGGCCGCCTCCGGGCGGCCTTTCTGCGTTGGGGCGTGGCACGTGTCCACATGGCTGCCGGCCAGCGGCCGGCACTACAATGGGGCATTGCAACCACCAGGCTGTATCTCATGACGTCGCTTCGCATTGCCCTGGCCCAGTTCGACTTCCCGGTAGGTGCCGTCGCGCAGAACACCGATACCATCATCACGATGATCGGCGAGGCGCGCGACGAGTACGGCGCCGAACTGGTGGTATTCCCGGAACTGGCCATCAGCGGCTATCCGCCGGAGGACCTGCTGCTGCGGCCGCGTTTCCTGTACGACTGCCAGCAGGCGCTGGAGCGCATCGCTGCGGCCACCCAGGGCATCACCGCCGTGGTTGGCTGGCCGCAGGCCGCCGGTGCGGTGGTCTACAACGCGGCCAGCGTGCTGCGCGATGGCCAGGTCCTGCACACCTATCGCAAGCGCGAACTGCCCAACTACGCGGTGTTCGACGAGCGCCGCTACTTCGATGTCGACCCGGACGGCGGCAGCTGCGTGTTCGAGATCAAGGGCGTGCCGGTGGGCCTGCTGATCTGCGAGGACCTGTGGTTCGCCGAGCCGCTGGCCGATACCGTGCGCCAGGGCGCGCAGCTGGTGGTGGTGCCCAACGCCTCGCCGTACGAGCGCGGCAAGCATGCCGAGCGCGATGCCGTGCTGGCCGCACGTACCCGTGAAAGCGGTGCGGCGATCGCCTACCTCAATGTGGTGGGGGGGCAGGATGCGCTGGTGTTCGACGGCGCCTCGGTGGTCGCCGATGGCGATGGCACGGTGCACCCGGCGGCGGCGGCGTTCACCGACCAGTGGCTGGTCGTGGACTACGACGCGCAGACGCGTCGCTTCCTGCCGCGCGAGTGGATCGACGATGGCGACGAGAGCATGGACGCGCTGGCCTGGCGTGCAGTCACCCGGGGCATCCAGGACTACTGCCGCAAGAACGGCTTCAAGAAGGTGTGGCTGGGCCTGTCCGGCGGTATCGATTCGGCGCTGGTGCTGGCGATGGCCGTGGATGCGCTGGGCGCGGCCAACGTCACCGCAGTGCGGCTGCCGTCGCGCTACACCGCCGACATGTCCAACGATCTGGCGGCCGAGCAGTGCCGCGCGCTGGGGGTGAGGCTTGAAGCGGTGTCGATCGAACCGGTGTTCGAGGGCCTGATGCGCGCGCTCGGCCCGATGTTCGAGGGCCAGCCGGCCGATGTCACCGAGGAGAACCTGCAGTCGCGCAGCCGCGGCGTGATCCTGATGGCGCTGTCCAACAAGTTCGGCGGGCTGCTGCTCACCACCGGCAACAAGAGCGAATACGCGGTGGGCTACGCCACCATCTACGGCGACATGTGCGGTGGCTACGCGCCGCTGAAGGACCTGTACAAGACCGAGGTGTTCGGGCTGTCCAAGTGGCGCAACACGGTCGGGGGCGCGCCGGTGATTCCGCCGGCGGTGATTGCCCGGCCGCCGTCCGCCGAACTGCGGGACAACCAGACCGACCAGGACTCGCTGCCCGCCTACGATGTGCTCGATGGCATCCTGTACCGCTACGTCGACCAGGAACAGTCGCGCGAGGAGATCGTGGGGGCCGGCTACGCGCCGGAGGTGGTGGACCGCGTGCTGCGCCTGGTGCGCACAAGCGAGTGGAAGCGCCACCAGGCCGCGCCCGGTCCCAAGGTGTCGCGACGCGCCTTCGGCCGCGAACGCCGCTACCCGATCAGCAACGGCTACAAGGGCTGACACCGGCGACGGCGCCTGGCACAGGCCCCGCGGCCAACCGCGAGGTCACGAACGCCAGGCGCTGGCGAGGGTCCTCGGCGGGAAACACACGCCTTGCGGCCCCAGGCTCAGAGGCGTGTCCCCTCCCTTGGAGAGGAGCCAAAAAAAAGGGCCCGAACCGGGCCCTTTTCTTCGTCACCGCAGGGATTACTTGCGGTTGATCGTGGCGTTGCGCTGACCGGTGCTGGCCGATTTCTCGCCGGCAAACGGGTTCAGCTTGCGCACCATCCACGGGTACTTCGGCCACTTGCCCTGCAGCCACGGGTGGTCGGGCTGGTTCAGCTCGAGCACGCGGCGGGCGTCGTCGGCCAGCGGCTTGTTGTCCAGGTGCGTGTACGCCTCGGCCAGGGTGGCCACGGCGTCGTACTGGAAGGCGCTCTGCGGGTAGGTTTCCAGCAGGTAGTTGGCGCGGCCGGCGGCCGACACCCAGGCCTGGCGGCGCAGGTAGTACAGGGCGTTGTCCAGCTCGTGCTGGGCGAACACGTCGCGCAGCACGATCATGCGCTGGCGGGCGTCGGCGGCATAGCGGCTGTTGGGGTAGCGCTCAGTCACGATGGTGAAGTCGGCGTAGGCCTGGCGCGGGGCGGACAGGTCGCGGCGGCTCGGGTCCAGGGACCACACCCGGCGCAGGAACACCGTGTCGCGGTTGCCGTTGGCCAGGCCGCGGAGGTAGTACAGGTAGGCGATGTTGCGGTGGGTCGGGTAGGTACGGATGAAGCGGTCGATGCTGGACACCGCGTCATCGTGCTTGCCGGCCTTGTACTGGGCGTAGGCCGATTCGATCATCGCCTGCTCGGTGTACGGGCCGTAGGGGTACTGGGCCACCAGACGGCGGAAACTGGCCTCGGCACCGCTCCAGTTGCCCCCCTCCATCAGTTTGTGGCTCTTGTCATAGAGCTGCTCGACCGGCAGCCCTTCATCCGGATTCTTGCCCTTGGTACCGCGATGGCAGCCGGTGGCGACGAAGAGCAGCACCAGCATCAGGGCGGCGAGGCGGACGGGCGCGGACAGCAGAACGGAGCGTCGGATCATGGGGTCAGGGCGGGACGCGGCTGGAATACGAAGGGTCGATGATAGCCTAGTGGCCTGTCCTGCGACTGAAAGTGGTCGCCCGGACCCCAAAATTGTCTCCCCGCGTGGTTCCCATGTCCGATACCCCAGCTGAAAACCCCCGTCAGGCCATCGTGCCCGATACCGCCGCCGGCCGCCGCTTCGATGCGGTGGTTGCCGAACTTTTCCCTGAATACTCCCGCTCGCGCCTGACCGAGTGGATCAAATCCGGCGATCTGCTGCTGGACGGCGAGCCGGCCCGCCCGCGCGACCCGGTGCGCGGCGGCGAGGTCGCCAGCCTGCTTGTCGTGCTCGACACCCAGACCCATGCCGAGCCGGAGGACATCCCGCTGGAGGTCCTGTACGAGGACGAGCACGTGTTCGTCATCAACAAGCCGGTGGGCCTGGTGGTCCACCCCGGTGCGGGCAACCCCACCGGCACGCTGGTCAACGCCCTGCTGTTCCGTGACCCGTCGCTGGCGGTCCTGCCGCGCGCAGGCATCGTGCACCGGCTGGACAAGGACACCAGTGGCGTCATGGTCATCGCGCGCACGCTGGAGGCGCAGACCGCGCTGGTGGCGCAGTTGTCCGCGCGCGAAGTGCATCGCCAGTACCTGGCGGTGGTGGTGGGCGCGCTGGTCTCCGGGGGCACCGCTACCGCCGCCATCGACCGCCATCCGCGCGACCGCGTGCGCATGGCCGTGCGTGAGGACGGCAAGGACGCGATCACCCATTACCGCCTGCGTGAGCGCTTCCGCGCGCACACCGCGCTGGAATGCCGCCTGGAAACCGGCCGCACCCATCAGATCCGCGTGCACATGGCGCACCTGCGCCATCCGATCATCGGCGATCAGCTGTATGGCGGCGCGCTGAAGCTGCCCAAGGGCGCCAGCGATGAGCTGGTCGCCGCGCTGCGCGGCTTCAAGCGCCAGGCACTCCACGCCGAAACGCTGGAGTTCACCCACCCGGTCACCGGCGAGCCGATCCGCAACAGCGCGCCGCCGCCGGCGGACATGCTGGCGCTGCTGCACGCGCTGCGCGAAGACAGCAGGCACTTCGCCGAACTGGAGCGCGGGCGCCGTTGATGGACGCCTCGCTTCCGGTACTGCCGGCCGAGTGGCGCGCGCCGCCGGGCGTGCAGGCGCTGACCACCCTGCGCTACGGCGCAGGCGGATCGGTGGCGCCGTTCGACCAGTTCAACATGGGCAACCGGTACGCCGCCGACGGTGACGACCCGGCGCAGGTGCAGCGCAACCGCGACCTGCTCCAGGCCGGCCTGGTACTGCCCTCGGCCCCGCATTGGCTGCGCCAGGTGCATGGCACCACGGTGCTGCGTTTCGATGCGCCGCCGAGGGCGGCCGGGATCGACGCCGAACCCACTGCCGATGCGGCGGTGACGTCGGCCACAGGCGTGGTCCTGGCCATCCTGACCGCCGATTGCCTGCCGGTGGTGTTCGCCGCGCGCGACGGCAGCGAGATCGGCGCGGCGCATGCCGGCTGGCGCGGCCTGGCCGACGGCATGCTTGAAGCCACGGTGGCCGCCATGCGCACGGTGCCGTCGCAGCTGCAGGCGTGGCTGGGGCCGGCCGCCGGTCCGGCGCACTACGAGGTGGGTGAGGAGGTCAGGGTTGCCTTCCTTGCGCACACGGCCGACGCGGCCACGGCCTTCCAGGCCACCCGCCCGGGTCATTGGCGGGTGGATCTGTACGCGCTGGCCCGTCAGCGTCTGCAGGCAGCCGGGTTGGATGCGGCCGCCATCAGCGGCGGTACCCGGTGCACCATCGCGGCGCCGGAGCACTACTTCTCGCATCGCCGCGATCGTCGCACTGGCCGCATGGCCACGCTGGTATGGCGGGGGTAATCGTCTTCGACGGCGTCTGCGCACTGTGCAGCCGCTGGGTGCGCTTCCTGCTGCGAGTCGACCGGCAGGAGCGCTACCGCTTCGCCGCGATGCAGGGCACGCACGGGCGCGTCCTGCTGCGGCAGCATGGGCTGGACCCGGACGATCCGCTGTCGTTCCTGCTGCTGGAGGACGGCCGCGCCTGGACCGATACCGATGCCATCGTGCGGGTGCTGGTCGGGCTGGGCGGGCCGTGGCGGCTGGCTGTGGTGCTGCGCGCGGTCCCGCGCCGGCTGCGTGATCGCGCCTACCGGGCGCTGGCACGCAACCGCTACCGCTGGTTCGGCCGCCAGGACAGCTGTTTCCTGCCGAGTGCGGAACAGGCACGGCGTTTCCTGGCGTGAGCGCTGCGCCGGCCGCTCAGCGCAGCAGCCGGTAGACCACGCGCCGGTTCTGTGCGCGGCCGGCCTCGCTGCGGTTGTCGGCGATCGGGTCGTCGGCACCGTGCCCCATTGCGTCCAGCATCCCCATCGGCACATCCAGCAGGTGCAGTGCCAGCACCAGCGACTCGGCGCGCTGCTGGCTCAGAGCGCGCCTGGCGGCGGCATCGCCGTGACTGTCGGTATGCACGCCGACCTCCACCCGGGTGCCGGCCGGCAGCTGGCGGAGCGCCGCCGCGGTGGCGTGCAGGGTATCCAGGGAGTCGCCGGTGAGCGCCGTCGCCTCGGGCTGGAACTTCACCACGGTCTGGTTGAGCGCGACCACCACCGCATCGGGCGTGGCGTCGGGCGGCAGCGCGTGCAGGGCGGCGATGCCCGGCGTCCATAGTCCGCGCACGTCGAAGGCACCAAAGTGATCACGCAGTACCCGGGTGACACCCAACCGGTCCTGCACGGTCAGCGCACGGCTGTCCACGCGGATGTGCTCGCCCTCCAGATCGAGCCGCAGGCCGGGGGCGAGCAGGGCGGGCAGGTGGGCGATCAGCCGGTCCTGCCAGCGCGGTGGGCGCGTTCCGCCATCCACCTGCAGTTGGCCGCGTACGTTGTCCTCCCCGTAGCGCTGTACCAGCGCGTTCCATACCCGGCGCTGGTCGGCGGCACGCGGCAGCCGTCCGTCCACCCGCACGTGGTCGCCGTCGACCACCAGTGACAACCGCGCGTCCGCCACCGGCGCCACCCGCGTGGCGGACGTGTCCTGCGGCGGCGCCCGGGTGACCAGGTACAGCCAGCTGGTGGCCAGGATCAGTGACACGCCGATCAGGCAGGCCAGGACGCTGCGCACGGCCACGCCCCGCACGGCCTGGCCCGCCGCGCCGGCGGCATGCGCGTCCAGGCGGCGGGCACGCAGCGCCACCGGCGCGCCGTTGGTGGTGGTCAGCAGATCCACCAGTGGCGGCAGCAACTCGGCGACGATGACGGCGAAGATGCCGGGTGGAAAGCCGGCGCGGCGGGCCAGGCGCGCCAGGTCCTCGCGGCCGATGGCGCGCTCGAGCTGGCTGGCGACGATCGGCTGCTCGTCGCCGCGGCACCAGCTGTGGAACAGCGCGCCCACCCCGGCGCGCTCGAACTGGTCGCCCAGTCCAGCCAACCCGTCTTCGCGGGTGGCGATGTACGCGGTCAACACCGTTACCACGCTGCGCGCGCGGTAGCCCAGATTAAGCCGGGAGGCGGCATCTTCGATCAAGCGGTCAAGCGATGACATGTCTTCAAATCCCCAGTTGAAAAGACCGTGCGCATCACGTCGCACGTGCCTGGCCCACGCCTTGTCGGGGGGCTCTGGGGGCCTGAATGTCGTTAGTCCCTGTCAATGGCGAATGAAAATTCGCAAGCCACTGCCGCAGAAAGTTGCGTTTGCGCAGATCCATTCGCGCCGCCTATCGCTTTTGGCGGCTTGGGACAGCACGGTCTGTCCGGCGGCACGTGTCAAAGACGACACCCGCACGCGCCGTCACCTCACGCGCGCGAAAAGAGACATCTGCAGGGCAGAAGCCGGGCCGAAAGCGACGGCGATGCGCAGCGCCGTCGCCGCGCGTCAGGCGCTTTCCAGCGCCTCCAGGTAGGTCTGCCGCCAGTGATTGATGTCGTAGGTGCGCAGGTGGTCCATCATGGCCTGCCACCGTTCCACGCGTTTGCGCAGCGGCATGGTGGCGGCCGTGGCGATGGCATCGGCCACGCCGTCCAGGTCGTGCGGATTGACCAGCAGCGCGTGCTTCAGCTCATCGGCCGCGCCGGCCAGCAGTGACAGCACCAGCACGCCGGGATTCTCCGGGTCCTGCGAGGCCACGTACTCCTTGGCCACCAGGTTCATGCCGTCGCGCAGCGGGGTGACCAGGCCCACGGCGGCCGCCCGGTAGAAGCCGGTCAGGGTGGCATGGGTGAAGTTCTGGTTGACGTAGCGCAGCGGCGTCCAGTCCGGCGCGGCATGGCCGCCGTTGATGTGTCCGGCGATCTGCTCCAGCTGGCCGCGCAGCTGACGGTACTCGTTGACGTCGCCACGCGACACCGGCGCGATCTGCAGGTAGGTCAGGCTGCCGCGCTGGTCGGGGTGGCGTTCGAGGTAGCGCTCGAAGCCGAGGAAGCGTTCGGGCAGGCCCTTGGAGTAGTCCAGGCGGTCCACGCCAATGGCCAGCTGGCGGTCGCCCAGGCTGTTGCGCAGGGCGCGCACGGCCGGCTTGCTGGCGCCGGCCCCGGCCTGGCGCGCGATGTGGCCGGTATCGATGCCGATCGGGAACGCCGCCGCGCGGAAGCGCCGCCCCCCCGGTGCCTCCAGTTCGCCATCGCCCACCACGCGCCCGCCGCCGAACAGACGTACATAGGACTGGAAACGGTCGGCGTCGCGCTGGGTCTGGAAGCCGACCAGATCGTACGCATACAGGCTGGAGAACAGGCGCAGGTGGTCCGGCATGGCCTGCAGCAGGTCGGCCGAGGGCATCGGCACGTGCAGGAAGAACCCGATGCGGCACCCGATGCCGCGCTCGCGCAGCAGCGAGGCCAGCGGGATCAGATGGTAGTCATGGATCCACACGATGTCGTCGTCGCGCAGCAGCGGCGCGAGCTTCTCGGCGAACAGCGCATTGACCCGGCGGTACGTTTCGCGGGTGGCGCGGTCGTAGTCGACCAGGTCCAGGCGGAAGTGCAGCAGCGGCCACAGCGTGCGGTTGGCGAAGCCGTTGTAGTAACCGTCCACATCGCGCTTGTTGAGATCCATCGTGACGTAGCGGATGTCGCCGTCCAGCTGCTCGTGCAGCGCGCCGCTGGGATCGCGCACCGCCTTGCCGCTCCAGCCGAACCAGACGCCCCCGCGTTCCTTGAGTGCGGCCAGCAGGCCCACGGCCAGGCCGCCAGCGCGGTTTTCGCCCGGGACCGCCACCCGGTTGGACACCACGACCAGCCTGCTCATGACGCCTCCTGCCAGCTGCGCGACAGACGCATCGCGGCGGTCACCAGGCCGACATGCGAGTACGTCTGCGGGAAGTTGCCCCACGCTTCGCCGCTGTCGAAGGCCAGATCCTCGGACAGCAGGCCGAGGTGGTTGCGCCGGGACAGCAGCATCTCGAACATGTCACGCGCTTCGTCCATGCGGCCAATCGCGGCCAGCGCATCGATGTACCAGAAGGTGCAGATGGTGAAGCTGGTTTCCGGCTCGCCGAAGTCGTCCGGCGCCACGTAGCGGTACAGTGCATCACCGTGCTTGAGGTCGCGGCCGATCGCTTCGACGGTGGCCACGAAGCGTGCGTCGTGCGCCTCGATGAACCCGATGTCGGCCAGCAGCAGCAGCGAGGCGTCCAGGCGGTGGCCGCCGTAGGTGTCGGTGAAGTGGCCCAGTTCCTCGCTCCACGCCTCGGCCATGATGCGCGCGTGGATCGTATCGGCGCGGTCGCGCCAGTAGGCCGCGCGGTCATCGAGCTTGAGCCGCACCGCGATCTTGCACAGCCGGTCGCACGCGGCCCAGCACATCGCGCTGGTATAGGTGTGCACCTCGGTGCGCCCACGGAACTCCCACAACCCGGCATCGGGCACATCATGCAGCGCGAAGGCCTGTTCGCCGAGCGGTTCCAGGCGCGCGAAGGTGTGTGCATCGCCCGGGTCCTGCAGGCGGCGGTCGAAGAACAGCTGGGTGGAGGCCAGCACCACGCTGCCGTACACATCGTGCTGGCGCTGCACCCAGGCCAGATTGCCGCGCCGGACCGGGCCCATGCCGCGGTAGCCGGAGAGCGAGGGCACTTCGTCCTCGTCCAGCTTTGCCTCGAAGCCGATGCCGTAAAGCGGCTGCAGGCTGCCATCAGCCGTGGCCAGATTGAAGATGTAGCCCAGGAACTGTTCCATCGTCCGGGTCGCGCCGAGGCGGTTGAGCGCGCGCACCACGAACGCGGCGTCGCGCAGCCAGCAGTAGCGGTAGTCCCAGTTGCGGATGCTGCCCGGCGCCTCCGGAATGGACGTGGTCATTGCCGCGATGATCGCGCCACTGTCCTCGTACTGGCACAGCTTGAGTGTGATCGCGCTGCGGATCACCGCGTCCTGCCACTCCAGCGGAATGGACAGGTAGCGCACCCATTCGCGCCAGTAGTCGCGGGTACGCTGGAAGGCTTCCTGCACATAACCGCTGAGGGAGCGGTCCAGCGACTCGTCCACGCCCAGCACCAGGTGCACCGGGTGGTTGAGCGTGAACGGCAGGCCGTCGCGCACGAAGCGTACCGGTACATCAGTGGTGAGCCGCAGGATGTGGTCGGGCAGGACCCAGCGGATGTGGTTGCTGCCCCAGGTGGCGTCGGGTACGCGTGCACCCCAGTCGGCCAGCGGGCGCGCGCGCACGATAATGCGGGGATTGCCGGCCAGCGGCCGCACCTGGCGGATCAGGCTGACGGGCCGGTAGAAGCGGTCGTTCTGGCGCCAGCGCGGCGCGAAGTCGATGATCTCCAGGGCGCCGCCGTGCTTGTCGTGAAGCACGGTGCGCAGGATGGCGGTGTTGGTCAGGTAGGTCTGTTCGCTGCCGACCAGGTCTTCCAGCTCGATGCCGAAGTCGCCGCCGGTCTGCTGGTTCGGTTCGAGCAGGGCGCAGAAGGTCGGGTCGCCATCGAAGGTGGGCAGGCAGCTCCAGACCACGCGGGCGTGTTTGTCGATCAACGCGCCGAAGCTGCCATTGCCAACAACGCCCAGGTCCAGGGTGGGGACGGTGTCACTACTCATGTCATGAAACTCTCGGGTCAAGCCGGCGCAGGGGGCCGGGGGCAGTGGCGATGCTCAGTACGCGTTCTCGCGCAACCAGGCATGCACGGCACGGATATGCGGCAACGCGAACACCGCCGCGCTGGGCTCGCGTGCCCCCACGAGCACGCTCCAGCCGTGCAGATCGTTGGCGGCGCCGAACCCGTACTCGTCGGTGAGATCGTCGCCGAGGAACACCGGCAACCGGTCGCGGAAGGGCGGGGCGAGCATCAGCCGGCGCAGGGCGCGGCCCTTGTCGCTGCCTTCGGGAACGAATTCGACGACGTGGTCGCCCGGCTGCAGCCGGTAGCCGGTGTGGCCGCGGATGTGCCGCTCGGCAAAGGCACGCACCTCGGGTGCGGCATGCGGTGCACCGCGCCAGTGCAGTGCGAGGCTCTGGCCCTTGTCCTCGACCAGAACACCGGGCTTGCCGTGGGCAAAGCGCATCGCCTGCTGGTGGAGTGCGTGCAGCCATTCGCCGGCATCGGTGCCGGGCACGGTGCTGTCCACCCGGCCATCGCCGTGGCGCAGTTCGTGACCGTGCAGGCCTGCCGCCGGCAGGTGCAGCGGGGCGAACAGCCGGTCGAGTTGATCCAGCGGCCGGCCGCTGATCAGCGCGACCGCACCTTCAAGGCGGTCGCTGATGCGCCCGATGGCCTCGCGGATGTCCGGCAGCAGTTGCACCGCGTCGGGGTCATCGGCGAACTCGATGAGGGTGCCATCCACGTCCAGGAACAGCGCACAGGCATCGTCCAGCAGTGGCGGCGGCGGACGGTGGGGGAAGTCGTTTGCCATGCGGGCCAACATGCCAGCGTGGATGTGATCGCCAGGTAATGGCAATCACATCCACACGGTGGTGCCGGCCGGCAGCGCCGTCAGAACGTATATCGCACGCGCCCGTAGAAGTACGCGCCGTTGCTGCCGATCGGCGACAGCACGTCATACGGCAGGTTGCCGAAGTAATGGATGTCGTCATTGGAGGGATCGGAGTAGTTGTCGGTCAGGTTCTGCCCGCCCACCGCCACGCTCCACTGCGGCGTGATCCTGAACTCCACTTCGGCATCCAGCTGCCACTCGGCACCGTAGGTCTGGCGTGGAAGGTAGCCATCACCGAAGTTGAACACGCGGGTGACGCTGCCATAACGGTTGACCCGGCTGCTCAGCGACCAGCGGTCGTTGGCCCAGCTCGCGGCCAGTGACGCGCGGGTGCGCGGGGTGGCGTCGGTCAGCGTGTTGGTCTCTTCCACGCCGAACAGCACGTAGTCCGGATCCAGCGCGCGCAGGCTGGCGGGGGTGGCCAGGACGTTCTTCAGCGTGGTCCTGGTATAGGCGTAGGTCCCGGTCAGCACCAGCTCGCCCGTGCCGAGCGACTGTCGCCAGTTGCTCACCAGTTCCGCGCCGCGGGTACGGGTGTCGGCAGCATTGACGAAGAAGCTGGCGCTCTGCAGGCCGGCCACGCCGAACTGCTGCTGCACGTAGTCGGTCAGCGCATCGCCGGTGATGCTCTCGGACAGCGCGATGCGGTCGTCGATATCGATCTGGAAGAAATCCAGCGAGACGTCGAAGTGATCGCCGATGCGGCTGGTGAAGCCCAGGCTGGTGTTGAGCGACTTCTCCGGCTTCAGGTCGCGGGCGCCCAGTCCGCGCGCGATGGGGTTGTTCACCGAGAGCACCCGGCCCTGCACCAGCTGGCCGGCGGCGTTGTAGCCGGTAGAGGTGGATTCATAGCCGATCTGCGCCAACGAAGGCGCGCGGAAGTTGTTGGAGACTGCGCCACGCAGCGCGAACGCCGGGGTGAATTCGTAGCGCAGGCCGAGCTTGCCGGTGAGCTCGCCGCCGTAATCATCGCTGTGTTCGTAGCGTGCGGCCAGATCGCTGGAGAAGTGCTCGCCGACCTGGCTGGACAGGCTGGCGTAGGCGCTGACCACATCGCGCGACAACGTGGTGGCATCCTGCGGGGTCAGGCCACCGCCGGCCTGCGAGCCGGTCGGGCGGTCGGTGTACGGGCCGGCCGCATAGCTGCTCGGGTCGCCAGGCCGGGTCTGGTAGTGGTCGTGGCGTGCTTCCAGGCCAAGGCCCAGGCTGTGGGTGATGCTGTCACCCTGCTCGAACACCCGCCCCAGGTCGAGATTGGCCACGGTCAGTTCGTTGCGGTAATCGCCGGTCTTGAAGCGGGTGGGGCTGGTCGGGCCGAGCGAGGCGTTGAGCGAGTTGCGCAGGCGGTAGGTGAAGCTGTTGCTGCCGTAGTCCATGCTGGCATCGTAGTTCCACTCGCCCCACTGGCCGCGTGCGCCGGCCACGGCCTGCACGTCGCGGTTCTCGCCTTCGGAAACCGGGCGGTAGCCATTGGGATACACCTGCGCCCAGTTGGCGTCGCTGTCCGGATAGCGGAAGTAGTTGGCGCCTTCGCTGTCGCGCTGGTTGAACGTGCTGAAGAAGTAGAGCTTGGACGTCTGCCCGAACGGCAGTTCAGTGTTGATCCAGGCGTTGAGGTCCTTGGTGTGGCCGTCGCCCAGCACGTAGTTGCGCTTGCCCTGCAGCGCCAGGTTGGTGGCGTTCTGGTCCCACGGCGGGATCTGGTCGAAGCCGGCGCGGTTGGTGCCCTCGTGGTTCTTCAGCTCCAGGCCCACGCGCAGGAAACCGCCGTCGTCGCCCAGCGCGGTGCCGACCTTGGCGCTGAGGTAGCTGGTCTGGCCATCGGTGAGGGTGCGGTCGACCGGCTTGAGGTCGGTGTGATTGGCACCGAAGCTGGCTTCGATCGCGCCGCCGTCGGCCCCGTCGTCGAGGATCACATTGATCACGCCCGCCACCGCGTCCGAGCCATACAGGGCGCCGGCACCGTCGCGCAGCACTTCGATGCGTTTGATCGCGCTGACCGGGATGGCATTGAAGTCCACCGGCGTGGTGCCCTTGCCGATCTTGCTGTCGGTGTTGACCAGCGCGCTGCTGTGGCGGCGCTTGCCGTTGACCAGTACCAGCACCTGATCCGGGGACAGGCCGCGCAGCTGGGCGGCGCGGATATGGTCGGCGCCCCCGGAGTTGGACTGGCGCGGGAAGTTGAACGAGGGCAGCAGCGCCTGCAGGGCGCTGCCCAGTTCACCGTTGACCACACCGGCCTTGCGGATGTCCTCGGCGGTGAGCACGTCCACCGGCGAGGTGGACTCCAGCACGGTACGGTCCACGGCACGCGTGCCGGTGACGATCACCGTGTCCAGGGTGGTGGCGGAGCCGGGCGCGTCCTGCGCGGTTGCGTCCTGGGCAAGCAGGGGGGAGGAGAGGACGAGCGCGATGGCAAGGCCAAGGCGCGACGCGGACGGACGGGACATGCGGACTCCGGCAGGACGACGAGGGGGAGGAGAAGCGGGAAGGACGCGGGTGCTGCCGGTTGATGGGCGGCACTACCAATCCATCCGGATGAAGCGATATATTATCTTGGCGTGATGAGCCCGTGTGATGCAAGTCCCATCACATGCGGGCATCAGCTGATTGCCGACGGTGATCTGCGCGGGAGACGGATGTCCTGCACGCTTCTTCCCCTGCACGCCCTGTTTTCTGGAGTTTTCGCAATGACGTCCCATGCCTTTCTGCTCGCTCTGGTCCTGGCGGCCACCGGCTGTGCCACCGCCGCTCCTGCGGCCCAGCCGGCTGCGCCTCCGCCGGCCACCGCCACCCTGCAGGGCGACGCCGCGCGTCCCGATGCCGCAGCCGGGTGGGTGCGCAGCGAGCTGTACTTCGGCGTGGGCGAGGAAAGCGGCGCCTCCGAGCGCAGACAGACCGATGCGATCAGCGAGGCGCAGTGGCGCGACTTCCTGGACACCCAGGTCACCCCCCGCTTCCCGGATGGCCTGACCGTGTTCGATGCCTACGGCCAGTGGCTGTTCCGTGGCGCAGCCGAGCCCAACCGCCTGCGCACCAAAGTGCTGGTGGTCCTGCACGAGAACACCCCGCAGCGCCGTGCCGACATCGAGGCGATCCGTCTGGCATGGAAGCAGGCCACCGGTCACCAGTCGGTGCTGTGGGCGCAGCAGGCGGTTGACGTATCGTTCTGACCTTGGGCGCCACCGTGGCGCGGCGGGGAACGATGATGAATCACTGGGACGGATGGCCGCTGGCACTGCTGCTGGCGTTGGCAGCACCGGGTGCGCACGCGCAGGCGGCGGGCCAGGACACGCTGCGCGCCGAGGTCGCCGCTGGCGTGTGGCTGCAGGCGGAGGTAGAGGAGGGCGGCGATATCACGGTCGCGCTCGCGCCGTCGGGTACGCGGCAACGGCTGCCGGGTGCGCCCGACGTGGATGGGCAGTCGCGCCTGTCGGCCGAGGACGTCGATTTCGACGGATGGCCGGAGCTGGTCGCGCGGGCCTCGGTGGGCATGGTCAACGAAGCGGTGGCGGTGTATCGCTACGATCCGCGGCAAAAGGCGATGCAGGCGCTGGCGCCAACGCCCCACGACGATGCGCAGTGCGGCGGCCTGATGGGGCTGACCGTGGACGCGCCCAACCGTACGTTGAGCAGCAGTTGCCGCAGCGGCGCGGTGTGGTACGTGGATCTGTACCGCTACGACGGCCCGCGTCTGCATCTGTACCGTGCGCTGCGCTTCATCCACGGCAGCGATGCGTTCGAGCAGGTGCTGTTCGTCAGGCAGACCGCAGACACCGGCCCGTTCGCGGTGTGGAGCACCTACGATGCGCAGGGCGCTGTCGTGGAGACGGCGATTGCCGACGGCCTGGTGACGCCGGCATCCACCGGTCGCCTGTCGCCGTTCAGCGGCACGGTGGTGCCGGCGCGGCTGCCGCTGCATGCCCGGCCGGGCGAGGGACGCACCTCGCGCTATCTGCTCCGCGACGATCGGGTGGAACTGCTGGACGAACGCGATGGCTGGGTAAAGGTGCGTTACCACAACCCGACCCGGGGCGATGTGCTGGGATGGGTGAACGCGATGCCGTGAGTGCGCGCACGCCCACACGAGTGTCACCTGCCGGGGTCTAGGCTGATGGTTTCCCCCCGGTAGTGGATGTCCGTCATGAGCAAGCGCGTTGCCGAGATCGTGGTTGAAACCCTGCAGGCCGCCGGTGTCCGTCACTGCTACGGCATCGTCGGCGATACCCTCAACCACGTCACCGATGCCATCCATCGCAGCGACATCGACTGGGTGCACATGCGCCATGAAGAGGTAGCCGCGTTCGCGGCCGGTGCCGAGTCGCTGATCAGCGGCAGGCTCACTGCCTGCGCCGGGTCCTGCGGGCCGGGCGGGCTGCATTTCATCAACGGCATCTTCGAGAGCAACCGCAACCGTGCGCCGATGGTGCTGATCGCCAGCCAGGTGGTCACCCCCGAGCTGGGCATGGAGTTTCCGCAGGAAGTGGATTTCAAATCCGTGTACGCCAGTTGCAGCGTGTTCTGCGAGCAGGTGTACAGCCCGCAGCAGGCGCGCCGGGTGGTCACGCTGGCCTGCCAGGCGGCGATCAGCCGGCGCGGCGTGGCGGTGGTGATCCTGCCGGCCGATATCAGCGAAGCAGAGGTCAAGCACGATCCGCCGTTCTCGGTTCACTACACCCAGCCGGTGCTGCGTCCCGGCGATGACGAACTGCAGCGCATCGCCGCGCTGATCGGGGAGGGCAAGCGGATCGGCATCTATGCGGGTGCCGGCTGCGAGCACGCGCACGACCTGCTGGTGGCGCTGGGCGAGCGGCTCAAGGCGCCGATCGCGCACACCTCGCGCGCCAAGGACTTCGTGGAGTACGACAATCCGTACAACATGGGCATGACCGGTATCTTCGGCATCGAGTCGGGCTACCACACGCTGATGGCCTGCGACACGCTGCTGCTGCTCGGCGCGGACTTCGCCTGGGGCCAGTACTACCCGGACAAGGCCACGTTGATCCAGGTGGACCGCGACGGCAGCCATCTGGGGCGTCGCCATCCGGTCGACGTGGGGGTGGTCGGCGACATCGGCCCGACCCTGCAGGCCTTGCTGCCGTTGCTGCCCGAGCGCGACGACCGCAGCTTCCTTGACGAGTGCATCGGCCATCGCGACAAGGCGCTGGCCACGCGGGCCAAGGAAGAGGAACCCGGCGAGGGCACGCTGATCCATCCGCAGCACCTCACTGCGCTGATCGACCGGCACGCCAGTGATGATGCGTTGTTCACCGCTGACGGCGGCTCGCCGATGGTATGGATCCTGCGCCACATCCGCGTCAACGGCCGCCGCCGCACCCTGACCAGCCTGCTGCACGGCACGATGGCCAACGCGATGCCGCAGGCGCTGGGCCTGCAGAAGGCCTATCCGGGCCGGCAGGTGATCTCGCTGTCCGGCGATGGCGGCATCGCCATGCTGCTCGGTGACCTGCTCACCGCGGTGCAGGAGAACCTGCCGATCAAGGTCGTGGTCTACAACAACAGCTCGCTGAATTTCGTCGAGCTCGAGCAGAAGGTCGAAGGCCTGCTGGACAACTACACCGACCTGAAGAACCCCGATTTCGGCCGGCTGGCCGAGGTGATCGGGTTCTACGGCCGCACCGTGACGCGCTCGGAGGACCTGGAGCAGGCGGTCCAGGACGTGCTGGCACACCCGGGCCCAGCACTGCTGGACGTGCACACCAGCCCGACCGAGCTGGTGATGCCGCCGCAGGTGGAAGCCGGACAGGTGGCCGGCACCGCGCTGTATGCCGCCAAGGCCCTGTTGAGCGGGCGGGTGGGCGATGTGCGTGACCTGCTGGCAAACAACTTCCTCAACAGACCCTGATCCCGGCAGGCGGCAGGCGGCAGGCGGCAGGCGCCGCCCGTCCCCACCGCTGCGTACCGGCGTTCCACCCATGCACCTGTTAACGGGGGGCGTGTAGCCCTACCATCGGCTACCCCCCACCTGCAGGCCCCCACATGCCCGCTTCCGCTCCGGTCCGCTCCGGACCGCCCCGCTGGTTCGTCGCCGGCGACCTCAATGGCTTCTTCGGCCTGGTGGTCGACAATCTGTCGATCCTGGGTTTCATCGCGATGGCGCTGGTCGGCATCTTCCAGTTCCCGGCCGAGGTGGTGTTCGGCCGCATGTTCCCGGGGACCGCCTTCGGCGTGCTGGTGGGCAACGTGCTGTACACCTGGATGGCGCGGCGTCTGGCGAGGCGTACCGGCCGCGATGACGTCACCGCCATGCCGCTGGGGCTGGATGCGCCGACCAGCATCGGTATGGCGCTGCTGGTGCTCGGTCCGGCATTCCTGGCGTTCAAGGCGCAGGGCCTGGCGCCGCACGACGCGGCGATCGCCACGTGGCAGCTGGGCATGGCCTCGCTGGTGATCATGGGCGTGCTCAAGGTCATCCTGTCGTTCTTCGGCGAGGCGGTCACCCGCGCGCTGCCGCGCGCGTCACTGCTGGGGTCCATCGCCGGCATCGCGATCGTGCTGATGGGCTTCCTGCCGTTGCTGGAAACGCTGCGCTCGCCGATCGTCGGTTTTGTCACCCTCGGCCTGCTGCTGTACGTGCTGATCGCCAAGCGCCGCCTGCCGATCCGCGCGCCGGGCGTGCTGGTGGCCTTCGTGTTCGGCACGATTCTCTACTACGGCCTGGGTCTGGCCGGGCTGGGCGCGCCGGGCTTCCATGTGCCCGAGTGGACCGCGCCGCAGATCGTACTGCCGTGGCCCACGCTCGGCTTCATCGATGGCCTGCCCACCGCGCTGACCTACCTGCCGCTGCTGCTGCCGTTTGGCCTGCTGATGGTGGTGGGCGGCATCAACGTGTCCGAGAGCGCGCGTGCGGCTGGTGACGACTACCGTACCCGCGACATCCTGCTGGTCGAGGCGGTGGCCACGCTGGTCGCCGGTTTCTGCGGCGGTGTGGCGCAGACCACGCCGTACATCGGCCAGCCGGCCTACAAGCACATGGGCGCGCGCAGCGGCTACACGCTGCTGACCGGTCTGTTCGTGGGTGTCGGCGGCATGCTCGGGGTGATCTCCGGGCTGGTGCAGTGGCTGCCACTGGCGGTGCTGGCGCCGATCATCGTCTACGTGGCCATCGACATCACCACCCAGGCCTTCCAGGCCACGCCGCGCGAACACGCCGGGGCGATGGTGCTGGGTTTCCTGCCGTCGGTGGCCTACCTGCTGGCGATCAAGGCCCCGGGCTGGATCGCGCCGGAACAGCTGGCGGCGATGACCACCACGCTGGACGGGCATGGCCTGCCCGAACTGGCGGTGATCTTCACCCTGGGCAACGGTTTCATCATCACCTCGATGCTGTGGATTGCTGCCGTGGTGGCGATGATCGACGGCAGACTGCTGCGCGCCTCGGCGTTCCTGCTGGTGGCCGCAGCGCTGACCCTGTTCGGCCTGATCCACTCGGTGGACCCGCGCGGCGGCATTTACCTGCCGTGGCAGCTTGCCGGGCTGCCGAAGATCATCAGCTGGCAGTTCGCCGGGGCGTATGTGGCGTTGGCGGGGCTGCTGGCGCTGCTGTCGCTGCTGTCGCTGCAGAAGGATCAAGGGCGTCACGACCCGCGGTCGTGACCTGCCGTTCCGCGTCAGTCTTCCCCATCCAGTTCGGGGTAGTGGCGGAAGATGCCATTGGTGTTGAACGCCAGGCGGCGCCCGGAGGCGAGGTAGGCGGCAATGGTCGGGCGCCGCTCCACCCGTTCCTGCAGGGCGCGCAGCAGCGGCAGCGACGGCCATAGCGCCTGCATGCGGCGCGGGAACATGTAGTCCAGGCCGGACATCAGCTGGAACAGGGATAGATCCACGTAGGAATGCTCACGCAGCGGATGCCGCCCGCCGTTGTGCTTGAGCACGTTCTCGAAGTAGCCCAGGAACCTGGGCAGGCGTTCGGCCCGCATCGTGGCAGCGCGGGCCTTGGCTTCGCGCATCTGGTCTTCGTAATACTGCGACGCGGCGATCGGGTGATGGGTGTCGTGTACTTCAGCCACCAGGTCGGCGATGGTCGCCTGCAGTTGCAGGGCCTGCTGGCGGCGCGAGGCCGCATCGGGGACCAGGCCGAGTTCGGGCGCAAGCAGGTCGAGAATCGCGCTCACCTGCGCCACGACCTGTCTGCCGGTCCGCACGAACGGCGGCGCGAACGGCTGCAGGCCGTCCATCCTGCCATCCAGGAACGGCTGCATCACCGCATCCCCATGCACGCGCGCCATGTCGGTGTAGGCCGCGCCTGCGTCTTCCAGCGCCAGCCGGATGAACTCGCCACGGCCCTGGATGCCGGTCCAGTAGTACAGTTCGTAATGCATGCAGAAACTCCGCAGTACCCGCCTGCAGCTTCGACGCCTGGGCCGAAAGCGGGTGTGATCGTCGCGTCACAGCGTCTGCAGAAACGCCTGGATGGCCTGCAGTTCATCGCGCGTGAGCTGCAGCGGCTGCAGCTGCGGGTCGGGTGCAGGGAAGGGGCCGTGGGCGCCGCTGCCGGTGCGCGGTCGCGGTTTGCCGCCACCGACGTTGTAGAACTGCAGCACCGCGTCCAGCCGGGCGATCGCCCCGTTGTGCATGTACGGCGCGGTGCGCGCCACGCCGCGCAGCGAGGGGGTGCGGAAGCGGCCGCTGTCGGCTGGATCGCCGGTGACCTCGTAGCGGCTCAGGTCCTGGCGCCTGCCGCCGTGGAAGTGCAGGCCCAGATTGTGGAACCCGTGGTCGGTCAGTGCGGGTCCGCTGTGGCAGTTCATGCAGCGGGCCCGCGTGCGGAACAGGTGCAGGCCCTGCAGCTGCTGATCGTCGAGCTGGTCGTGGCGACCGGAAATGAACCGGTCCAGGCGCGAGGGCGGCGGTGCCAGACTGCGCTCGAACGCGGCAATGGCCTGGGCGAGCTGGCGGGTCTCGATGCGGTCATTGCCGAACACGGCGGCGAACGCACGGCGGTAGGTGGCATCGCCGCGCAGGCGGGCGGCGGCTGCGTCGGCGCTGAAGGCCATTTCCTTCGGATCGGCGATCGGCAGCAGCGCCTGATCTTCAAGCGTGGCGGCACGGCCATCCCAGAACAGCCGCTGCAGATGGCCGCTCATGGCCACGCTGGGCGCGTTGCGACGACCGGCCTGGCGGTCGTGCCCGAACGACACGCGGCGGCCATCGGCAAACGCAAGATCGCGTTCGTGGCAACTGGCGCAGGCGATCTGCCCCGAGCGCGACAACTGCGGGTCGTTGAACAGGCGCTGGCCCAGCGCCACCTTGGCCGGGGTGGTGGGATTGTCCGGCGGCGCCACCAGGCCGGGCAGCGGTCCCAGCTCCTGCCAGGCCACGCCGGCGTCCACCTGGGGCGCCGGCCAGCGCGTGCTCGGCTGGGCATACGCCTGGCGCAGGCACGCCGGTGCCGGCAGCGTGCCGGCGGTGGCGAGCTGCCGACGGCAGTCGGGGTCCACCGCCGGCAACGGGATCGACGCGGCGCGGCTGCCGCCCAGCAGCGCGGCGCCCAGCAGCGTGGCGAGCAACAGGTGCCGGCCCGGGCTCAGAACGAGCAGCCCAGTTCCAGCCAGAAGCTGCGGCCCGGCTCGTAGTACGCCGTGCCGGCAACGCCGCTGGTCAGGTTGCTGCGGTTGAGCACGTTCTGCGCCTCCACCCGCACGTACGCCTCCTGGTCACGCGGCAGCGCATGGCGGTATTCGATCGACGCGTCCCAGGTCCAGGTGCCGGAGAACTGCTGCCGCGTCAGGTTGGGCACCGACACGCCCTCGATGATCTCCGGGCGTCCGGTGGCAATGCCCTGGTAGCCGGCGCGGTAGCTGAAACTGTTGTTCCAGGTCAGCCCGAGCGCGGGCAGCTCGGTGCGCGTGCCCAGCCGTGCGCTCCACGGGCGCAGGTAGTCGGTGGCCGGCAGCTGGTGGCGGTACATCAGCTTGCCTTCGTAGCGCACCAGCTCATCCATCAGCAGCGTGTCTTCGTAACTGTTGTAGTTGCGCTTGACGTCGGTGTGGTCGGCCGCCAGCTGCCAGCTGTTGCGCGTGCCGAGGAACGTCCACGGTTCCCGCGAGGCGACGGTGAGGGTGGCGATGCCGGCATCGCTGCGGCCGTCGTTGGTGTATTCGAAGGTGTTGCGGTTGTAGAGCGTGGCATCCAGCGGCTCACCGATCCGGCGGCGGAGCACGTCGCGCCGGCTGCGGCGGTCGACATATTTCGCGCTGATGCGCAGCCCGGCCACGCGCTGGTCCAAGCCCAGCGACCATTCGTCGGCATAGGGCGAATCGAGATCGCGCAGGCGGTTGGTGGCCACGTTCCAGGTCCCCGCCACATCCTCCCAGGCGGTGCTGGCGCTGCGCCGGGTCCTGCTCTCGCGCAGGCGCTCGCGCCCATCGCGCAGCAGGTAGGCGAAGAAGCTGCGGCCGTAATAGCGGTTCACGCCGGCGTTGATGCGGGTGTCCTCATCACCGAACACATCCCAGCTCACCGCCAGACGCGGCGACAGGTTGGTCTGGTTGAACACGTTGTCGCGGTCCAGGCGCAGGCCCGGCCGCACGCTCCAGTTGCCGATGCGGATATCGTCCTGCAGCCAGGCCGCGTATTCCTCGCCACTCACCGAAAATTCGCCGGCGTGGAAGAGCTGCAGCATGCTCAGGTACTGCCCGTTGCCGCTGCCATCAAGCAGCGGCGACAGCGAGCAGCTCACGCTGTCCACGCGCCCGTCGCTGAGCGTGCAGCTGCGTGTGGCCACCGCGCTCTGGTACACGTACTGGTCGTTGAGGCGCTTGTAGTTGGCGTCGCGGCGCTGCACGCTCAGCCCGCCCTGGACGTCGTGCGCGGTGCGGCCCACGGTCACGGTGTCATGGGCGACGGACAGGGTGTAGCCGAGCTTGCGGTCGTGCTGGTCCACGCTGCCCCAGCTGCCTTCGCTGCTCACTGCGGCCACGCCCCAGTCGAAGGCCTGGGAAGGACGCCAATGGCGCATGGTGGTCTCCTCGCTGCGCCGCGACGACTCCAGGTCGCTGTAGCTCAGCCGCTGCGACAGTGTCCAGGCACCGTGCCGCCAGACCGCACTCAGGTTGGCAGTGGGACCGCCGGATTTCAGGTCGAACCAGGAGTTTTTGGTGTTGGCGATGAAGTAGCGGTCATCGGTGGGCGCGTAGCCCAGCCCCAGGCGCAGGTCCAGGGTGTCGCTGCTCCAGTCCAGGGCGATCGTGGCGGCGGTGTTTTCACGGGTCTGGGTGCGCTGGTTGACGTCGTTGCCGGTGGTTGAGCGGCCGGCCGTGTAGGCCCGCAGCGGAATCTCCGAGCGGCTGCGCACCACGGTGCCGATGAGGCCCAACCCGCCCTGCGTGCGGCCCTCCAGCCGCGCGCCCACGCGGTACTTGTCGTAGGCGGGCTGGTAGGCCAGCGTTGCCGATTCTTCGTAGGTGGTGTCCTGGGCCGGGTTGGTGATGATCTGGTCCCACGCCGAGCGCGCCATCCGCATCCACACTTTGCCGGCGAACGCGTCGCTGGCGACGCGTGTGCGCGCATCGACCACGCCGCCGGTGAAGCCGCCGTAGGCCGCCGGCACGTTGGCGTCGTAGACCGTGAGCGATTCCAGCAGGTCCACGTCCACGGCGATGCCCTGCGCGGCGCTGGGAACATCGGAGTTGTGATTGGTGTTCTCGGTCGTGCCCACCGCGGTGGCCACCGGGTCGAGATCGTTGTTGAAGCTGGCACCGTCGAGCAGGAACAGGTTCTGGTAGTACGGCGCACCGTTGATGGAGAAATCGTCCGGGCGGATCTCGCCCATGTTGCGGGTGGTGCGCGAGCGGTCACTGAACTGCACGGCGGGGTTGCCGCGCAGCGCGGTGGCGATGTCACCGTTGCCTTTCACCTGGGCCTGCAGCGCGTGTTCGTCCAGGCGCGTGCCCTGGCCGTAGGGAAGCTGCGAGGGCAGGTAGGTCGAGCCGGCGCTGGCCTCCACCCGCAACGCCGGCATGGGCGCTCTGCCGGAGGCGCGTTCCACCGTATAGCTGCCATCGGCCCGGCGGCGCGCACGCAGGCCGCTGCCGCTCAGCAACTGACTGAAGCCGGCCTCCACCGACAGCCCGTCGGCCACCGGCGGTGCGCTGCGCCCGGCGGCGAGCGCGGGATCGAAGGACAGCGCCACGCCGTGCTGGCCGGCGAAGCTGGACAGCGCCCGCCCGAGCGGCACCGCGGCTGGCTGCAGCTGCGTTTCTTCCGGGGCGGCGGCCACGAACAACGGGGTGGCGAGCAGGGCGAGGGTCAGCGCGCTGGTGGTGAGAAAACGCGGGGATCGGGTCATGGTGGATTCGGTTGGAATGCGGGGTTCCTGTCCTTGCCCCGCGAACGCGCGAAAAGTGTCACCGGCGTGTCGGGCCCATCGGTCAGCGCGGCTCGATCAGCACCCACCAACCGCCGGGTGCGCGTCGCACCCGCACGGGGTAGGTCGCCTCCAGCATCGCCAGACTGCGCTCGGTGTCGTCCAGCGGAAAGGCGCCGGACACCGGGAGCGTGGCGATCGCCGGGTCGCAGCGCAGGCGTCCGTGGCGGTAGCGGCCCAGGTGCGCCAGCAGCGCGGCCAGCGGCATCGCATCGGCGACCCGCATGCCGGTCGTCCAGCTGGTGACGGTGTCGTCCAGCGCCTCGAGGAGGTGGTTGCCGTGCCCATCGAACCGTGCCTGTTCACCGGCCACCATCCGCCAGGCGGGGCCGGTGCCCGCCTGGATCGCCAGTGCGCCTTCCAGCAGGGCAGCATGGGTGTATCCGGTGTCCACGCGCACGTTGAAGCGGGTGCCGAGCGCGGTGATCCGGCCCTGCGACGTCTGCACCGCGAAGGGGCGGGGCGGCATGTGGGTGTCCGTGGTGGTCTCCACCAGGACCTGGCCCTGGTGGAGGTCCAGCGTGCGCTGGCGTGCATCGAGGTGCAGCGAGAGACGGGTGCCGGCATCGAGCACGATCCTGCTGCCATCGGGCAGGCGTGCCCGGCGGCGTTCGCCGATGGCGGTACGCAGCGTGGGGCTGTCCGCGGCAGGGTGCAGCAGGTGCCAGGCCAGCCACGCGCCCGGCGCCAGCGCGAGCCACGCGCCGAGGTGTTTGATCGCGGTGCGCCGCCGCGCGCCGTGCGGCCGCCCGAGCACGGGCAGCGCCGCGGCAGCCGGCACCTGCCCGAGCAGGGCCTGCAGGCGCTGTGCGCGCTGCCACGCACGGGCGTGCTCGGGATGCTGCGCGCACCACTGGTCGCAGGCGCGCCGCACGCCGGCACTGTCGTTGTCATGCAGGCGCAGCAGCCACTCCGCCGCCTGGCCGAGGATTTCCGGGGCGATCGCTGCGTCGCCGCCGGCAGGCTCAGACGGCATGCGCGAGGCAGCCGACGAGGGCGCGTTTCATGTGCCGCTTCACTGTGCTCAGCGACAACCCCGTGCGTACCGCGATGGCGTCGTAGCGCAGCCCGTCGAACTGCGCCAGCAGGAACACCTGCCGTACTGCGGCGGGCAGACCGTCGAGCATGGCATCGATCTGCTGCAGGGCCTCGCGGACCACCTCCTGGTCCTCCAGCGACGGCACCACCGCTTCGGGCAGCGCGGCGAGATGCTCCAGCCACGCGCGCTCCAGCGACTGGCGACGGAACCAGTTGGCGGCCAGGCCGCGCGCTACCGTGGTGAGGAACGCGCGCGGCTCGCGCAGTGCGGCGAGGTCGCGATCCTGCAGCAGCCGCGCAAAGGTGTCCTGGGTCAGGTCGGCGGCGGTCTCGCGGCATCCCACGCGGCCGCTCAGCCAGCCCTGCAGCCAGCAGCGATGGTCCCGGTAGAGGACGCCTAGGAACTCACGTTGTGCCTGCATCGAAGGGCGCCGGTGGTGTGGCCCGGACAGGGCTCGGGAACCAATGGGAATGAGAATGATTCGCAAGTATCGCAGTATGGTGGCTGTATTGCCAGCCCCGGATTGTCTTGAATCACTGCGCGACAACCGCATATCCGGTACATCTGCCAGCCACGCTGGCCATTTCACCAGAGAGGATCTCCCCATGCGGATGGACAAGCTCACCTCGCGTTTCCAGCAGGCGCTGGCCGACGCGCAGTCGCTGGCCGTGGGCCGCGACCACAACATCATCGAACCGGTGCACGTGTTCTCGGCACTGCTGGACCAGCAGGGCGGCAGCACGCGCCCGTTGCTGTCGCAGGCCGGCGTCAACGTGCCGGTGCTGCGCGAACGCCTCAACGAGGCGATGGATGCGCTGCCCAAGGTATCCGGGCAGGAAGGCAACCTGTCGATCGGCAATGACCTCAACCGGCTGCTCAACAACACCGACAAGCTGGCCCAGCAGCATGGCGATGCGTTCATTGCCAGCGAATGGTTCGTGCTGGCTGCCGTGGATGATGGTGGCACGCTGGGCATGGCGCTGCGCGCAGCCGGCGCCGACAAGGCCCGCATCGACGCGGCCATCGACAAGATCCGTGGCGGCGAGAGCGTGCAGTCGGAGAACGCCGAAGACCAGCGCCAGGCGCTGGAGAAGTACACCATCGACCTGACCGCGCGTGCCGAGAGCGGCAAGCTGGACCCGGTGATCGGCCGCGATGAAGAAATCCGGCGCACCATCCAGGTCCTGCAGCGCCGCACCAAGAACAACCCGGTGCTGATCGGCGAACCCGGTGTCGGCAAGACCGCCATCGTCGAAGGACTGGCCCAGCGCATCATCAACGACGAAGTGCCCGAGGGCCTGCGCGGCAAGCGCGTGCTGTCGCTCGACATGGGCGCGCTGATCGCCGGCGCCAAGTTCCGTGGCGAATTCGAGGAACGCCTGAAGGGCGTGCTCAACGACCTGGCCAAGAGCGAAGGGCAGGTGATCCTGTTCATCGACGAGCTGCACACGATGGTCGGCGCGGGCAAGGCCGATGGCGCGATGGACGCCGGCAACATGCTCAAGCCGGCGCTGGCACGTGGCGAACTGCACTGCGTCGGCGCGACCACGCTGGACGAGTACCGCAAGTACATCGAGAAGGACGCCGCGCTGGAGCGCCGTTTCCAGAAGGTGTTCGTTGGCGAACCCAGTGTCGAGGACACCATTGCGATCCTGCGCGGGCTGAAGGAAAAGTACGCGGTGCATCACGGCGTGGAAATCACCGACCCGGCGATCGTGGCGGCCGCGACGCTGTCGCACCGCTACATCGCCGACCGCCAGTTGCCCGACAAGGCCATCGACCTGATGGACGAGGCCGCCTCGCGCATCCGCATGGAGATCGACTCCAAGCCGGAGGAGCTGGACCGTCTGGAGCGTCGGCTGATCCAGCTGAAGATCCAGCGCGAAATGCTCAAGAAGGAAAAGGACGAGGCATCGCGCCAGCGTCTGGCTGATCTGGAGAGCGACATCGATACGCTGGAGCGCGAGTTCTCCGATCTCAACGAGATCTGGAAGTCGGAGAAGGCTGCGTTGCAGGGCGCGACGAAGATCAAGGAGCAGATCGAGCAGGCCAAGCTGGAGCTGGAATCGGCGCAGCGCCGCCAGGATTTCGGCCGCATGAGCGAGATCCAGTACGGCCAATTGCCGCAGTTGGAGAAGCAGCTGGCGGCCGCGCAGGAAGCGGAGAACACCGAGTTCAAGCTGGTGCAGGACCGGGTCACCGCCGAAGAGATTGCCGAGGTGGTCTCGCGCTGGACCGGCATCCCGGTCAACCGCATGCTCGAAGGCGAGCGCGACAAGCTGCTGCGCATGGAAGATGTGCTGCATGAGCGCGTGGTGGGCCAGGAAGAGGCGATCAAGGTCGTCTCCGATGCCGTGCGCCGTTCGCGCGCGGGCCTGTCCGATCCGGACCGGCCCAGCGGCTCGTTCCTGTTCCTGGGGCCGACCGGCGTGGGCAAGACCGAGCTGTGCAAGGCGCTGGCCGAGTTCCTGTTCGACAGCAGCGACGCGATGATCCGCATCGACATGAGCGAGTTCATGGAGAAGCACAGCGTGGCACGCCTGATCGGTGCGCCCCCGGGCTATGTGGGCTATGAGGAGGGCGGTTACCTGACCGAGGCGGTGCGCCGCCGTCCGTACTCGCTGATCCTGCTCGATGAGGTGGAGAAGGCGCATACCGATGTGTTCAACATCCTGCTGCAGGTCCTCGACGATGGTCGCCTGACCGATGGACAGGGCCGCACCGTGGACTTCCGCAACACCGTCATTGTGATGACCTCCAACCTGGGCTCGCACCAGATCCAGGACATGAGCGGCGACGACAGCCCGGAGGCGTACACGCAGATGAAGGCGGCGGTGATGGGCGTGGTGCAGGCGCACTTCCGTCCGGAGTTCATCAACCGGCTGGATGACATCGTGGTGTTCCACCCGCTGGACAAGGCGCAGATCAAGCAGATCGCCAGGATCCAGATGGTTGGTCTGGAGAAGCGCCTGGCCGAGCGTGGGCTGCGCATCGAGGTCAGCGACGCGGCGTTCCAGTTGCTGGGCAACGTCGGCTTCGATCCGGTGTATGGCGCCCGTCCGCTGAAGCGTGCGATCCAGGCGCAGCTGGAAAATCCGCTGGCGCAGAAGATCCTGTCCGGCGAGTTCCTGGGGGGCGACACGATCCGGGTCGATGCCGCCGAGGGCAAGCTGGTCTTCACCAAGGGCTGAGCCGGCACGCCCCGCGCACCGGCCCGGTGGCGTCTGCTACCGGGCCGGTGCCGCGTGTGGCGGTGCGCGGCCCACGTGTCGCATATCACCGCAGCGCCTAAGCGCATGCGTGATCGGCATGAGCACGTGTGCCTGGGCGTGCCGGCGCTCGGGTATCGTCCGGGTTCAACCGGAGGAGGCACGATGAGCGAGCACGGCAGTCCCGACCCGCAATGGAAAGCGGAAACCATCGCCGTGCACGGCGGCTACCGGCCCGACCCGACCACCCGTGCGGTGGCGGTGCCGATCTATCAGACCGTGGCGTATGCCTTCGACGACACCCAGCACGGGGCCGACCTGTTCGACCTGAAGGTGCCGGGCAACATCTACACCCGCATCATGAACCCCACCACCGATGTGCTGGAACAGCGCATCGCGGCGCTGGAAGGCGGCGTGGGCGCGCTGGCGCTGGCCTCGGGCCAGGCGGCGATCACTTATGCGATCCAGACCATTGCCGAGGCCGGTGACAACATCGTCTCGTCCAGCACGCTGTATGGCGGCACCTACAACCTGTTCGCGCATACGCTGCCGCAGTACGGCATCCAGACGCGCTTCGCCGATCCGGACGATCCGGCCTCGTTCGGCGCGCTGATCGACGAGCGCACCAAAGCGGTGTTCGTGGAGTCCATCGGCAACCCCCGCGGCAACATCACCGACATCGAAGCGATTGCGGCGGTGGCCCATGCGCACGGCGTGCCACTGATCGTGGACAACACGGTGGCCACGCCGTACCTGCAGCGTTCGTTCGATTTCGGCGCGGACATTGTGGTGCATTCGCTGACCAAGTACCTCGGCGGCCACGGCACCAGCCTGGGCGGCGCGATCGTCGATTCGGGCCGGTTCCCGTGGGCCGAGCACGCGCAGCGCTTCCGGCGGCTGAATGAACCGGATGTCAGTTACCACGGCGTGGTCTATACCGAGGCCCTCGGTCCGGCCGCCTACATCGGCCGCGCCCGCGTGGTGCCACTGCGCAACACCGGTGCGTCGCTCTCGCCGTTCAACGCCTTCCTGATCCTGCAGGGCATCGAGACGCTGGCGCTGCGCATGGATCGCATCAATGCCAATGCGCTGGCCGTCGCGGAGTTCCTGCGCGACCACCCCAAGGTCGACTGGGTGAACTACGCCGCGCTGCCCGATCATCCCGACCACGCCCGGGTACGGAAGTACCTGCGTGGCCACGGGTCCGGCGTGCTGACCTTTGGCCTGCCCGGCGGCCGCGTGGCGGGCGCGCGCTTCCTGGACGCCCTGCAGCTGTTCACCCGGCTGGTGAACCTGGGCGATGCAAAGTCGCTGGCAACCCACCCGGCATCGACCACGCACCGCCAGCTGGACGCGGCCGAACTGCGCCAGGCTGGGGTCAGCGAGGACACCGTGCGCCTGTCCATCGGCATCGAACACATCGACGACCTGCTGGCCGACCTGCGGCAGGCGTTGGCAACCGCGTAGAGGTGGTACCCACGGCGACCGGTGCGGGCCGGTCGCCGTGGGGTTTTGCCCGGCCCGTCTGCGTGGCTGGTCTCGACCGCACGCGGGCGCTACGCTCTGGCGGTCCTCCACCCATTGCGCAAGATCGGCCACGCGCAGGGGCAGGACACGACGCATGCTGAGCGCCACCCCGACATGGAGCCCGCCATGAGCCGCATCGCCCAGGTACGCCAGCACCACGGTATCGACCGCGTCATCGCCCATCTGCAGGCGTGTCTGCGCGCCGGTGAGCCACTTCCCGATCTGGACGCGCTCGCCGCGATCGCGCACCAGTCTCCGTTCCACTTCCACCGTCTGTACCGTGCGCTGACCGGGGAAACGCCCGGGCGCACCGTGGCCCGATTGCGGTTGCTGCGTGCGCTGCAGCTGCTGGGCCAGGCCGACAGCCGGGTGACGGCCGTCGCCCTCGCCGTCGGCTTTGAAAGCCCGCAGGCACTGGCCCGGGCCTGCCGCCAGGCGTTGGACGCCACGCCGAGCGCGCTGCGTGATGACACCGCCCTGCGCGAGCGTTGGCAGAACGCGCTGCTGCTGCCCGCCGGCGACCATGCGGCGGAGGCCGTGCCGCTGCAGGTCACGGTGACCACGCTGGAGCCGTTCGACGTGGTGGCACTGCGCACGCAGGGTGCGTTCGATGATCTGGACCAGGCCTTCGGCGCGATCTACGCCTGGGCGGCGGAGCAGGGGCTGGCCACGCAGCTGCAACAGCTGGTGGGGGTCGCGCTCAACGACCATCGCGACGTTCCTGCCCGCGCCTGCCTGTTCGACTGCGGCATGGGCTTCGGGCACGCGCCGGAAGGGCTGCCCGCGCCGCTGCGTGCGCTGACGCTGGGCGGCGGCGACCATGCAGTGCTGCGCCACGTGGGCAGCTATGCGGGGCTGGAGGCGGCCACCGACGCGCTGCTGCGCCAGTGGCTGCCCGACAGCGGGCGCGCGCTGCGCGACGCGCCCCTCTACTACCACTACCTGGACGACCCGGAAGACGTGCCCGAGGCGATCCTGCGCGCGGACATCTGCGTGCCGCTGCGCTAGCCCTGCGGGCGGCTACACCACCGGGATGCTGTGCTTGCCCAGGCTGCGGTATGGCGGGGTGGACATCACCATCTCGGCCAGCGAGTAGGCCAGCTCGCGTTCGGCCATCACGGTGCCGTCGGCGCCGTGATCCAGCAGATGCTTGACCTCGGCATCGCTGTGCGCCCGCGCCAGCAGGGTCAGGTCCGGGTTGAGCGCCCGCAGTTTGGCCAGCGTTTCGCCCGCTTCCAGGGGCTGCGGAATGGCCAGCACCGCGATCTTGGCGCGTTCCGGATGGGCTTCGGCCAGCACCCGGTCCGAGGCCGCGCTGCCGCGGATGCCGGGCAGCCCGGCGGCATGCGCCTCGGCCACGTGTTCCTTGTTGTCGTCGATGATCATCACCGGCACGCCGCGATCGCGCAGCACCTGCGCCAGCGCGCTGCCCACCCGTCCGTAGCCGATCACGATGGCATGGTCGTGCAGGTCCAGCGACGGCCCCGGCGGCAGTTCGGTTTCCACGGCGGTCGGGGTCGCCTCCTGGTGCTTGAGCAGCCAGCGGTCGAGCAGGCCGAATACCAGCGGGTTGAGCATGATCGAGATCAGCGCGCCAGCCAGCACCAGCGCCTGCCCGGTGGGCGGCAGGATCTTCAGGGCGACGCCGAGGCCGGCGATGATGAAGGCGAACTCGCCGATCTGCGCCAGGCTGGCCGAGATGGTCAACGCGGTGCCGGTGGGATGGCCGAACGCACGCACGATCACGAAGGCAGCTGCGGACTTGCCGAACATGATGATGGCCGCGGTGGCCAGCACCTGCCACGGGTGCTCGATCAGGATGGCCGGGTTGAACAGCATGCCGACCGAGACGAAGAACAGCACCGCAAAGGCGTCGCGCAGCGGCAGGGAGTCATTGGCGGCCTTGTGGCTGAGTTCGGACTCGTTGAGCAGCATGCCGGCGAAGAACGCGCCGAGCGCGAACGAAACGCCGAACAGCATCGCCGAGCCGAACGCCACGCCGAGCGCGATGGCCAGCACCGACAGCGTGAACAGCTCGCGCGAGCCGGTGCCGGCGATGCGTTCGAGAATCCACGGAATCAACCGGCGGCCGACCACGAGCATCACCGCCACGAACAGGCCCAGCTGCACGAAGGTCCAGCCGATGCTGGCCAGCACGCTGCCGAGGGTGTGCGTTTCGTTGGCGGCATCCGGCCCGAACACGCCGGCCAGCACCGGCATCATCACCAGTGCCAGCACGCACGCGAGGTCTTCCACGATCAGCCAGCCCACCGCGATCTTGCCGCGCTGGGTTTCCAGCAGGCGGCGCTCTTCCATCGCACGCAGCAGCACCACCGTGCTGGCGGTGGCCAGCGAGAAGCCGAACACCACGCCGTGGATCACCGGCCAGCCCATCAACGACGCCAGTCCCCAGCCCAGCAGCGTGGCCACCAGAATCTGGCCGATGGCGCCCGGAATGGCGATCGCTTTGACCGCCATGAGGTCTTTGAGCGAAAAGTGCAGGCCCACGCCGAACATCAGCAGCATCACGCCGATCTCGGCGAGCTGGTTGGCCAGCGCCTGGTCGGCGACGAAGCCGGGGGTGAACGGTCCTACGCAGATGCCAGCAACCAGATAACCGACCAGCGGAGACAAGCGCAGCTTGTTGGCCAGCGCGCCGAAGATGAAGGCGAGCCCGAGGCCAACGGCGACGATGTTGATCAGGTCGGTGTCATGGTGCATCGGGGCTCGCAGAAAGGGGGGATGCCCCGATTTTCACCGATGCGGCCAGATCCGGCAAACACTGACGCATGCGGCGCGTGCCTGTTCCCGTGGTCAGGGCGTGTGTTGTCCGGGACATCGGCCGGTGTGGGCGATGAATGCGCGGAACGCTGTTGTTGCCCGTCCACAACGACGCTGCCCCGGCGGACCGGGGCAGCGGCAGTCATCGCATGGTGGCCGGCCAGTGGCCGGCACTGCCGGGGTTTACCACTTGTACGTTACGCGGCCGTAGACGTACGCGCCGTTGAAGCCGTACGGCGAGTAGTTGCTGTACGGCAGCATGCCCCAGGTCGAGTTCTGCAGGTCCACGGTACGGTCCGGGTACTCGTCCAGCAGGTTGTCCGCGCCCAGGGTGAGCGCCCAGTTCGCGCTGGGCTTGTAGCTCACCGAGGCATCGAGCACCCATGACGCACCGTAGGTCTGGTCGCGCAGCGCGGTGGCCGAGTTGCGCACGGTGAAGCTGCCATAGCGGGTGGCCGCCAGATTGAGGTCCCAGTGGTCCGAACGCCAGGTGCCGCTGAGGATGGCCTTGTCGCGCGGGTAGCTGTCTTCGATGCGGCCGATCTCGTCACGCCCGATCAGCGACTGGGTCAGGCCCAGGCTCTGGAACACCGCCGGCGAGGCGATGAACTTCTTCACCTCGGTTTCGTTGTAGCTGTACGCGGCGGTCAGCTCCAGCGAGCTGGCGGCGAAGGGAAGGGTGTAGCTGGACACCGCGTCCACACCACGGGTGCGGGTGTCCACGCCGTTGGTGAAGTACGAGAACGCGGTGACCTGCGGCAGCCCCAGCCCACCGAGCAGCGCGTTGGTGGCGGCGTTGGTGGTGATGTTGGTGGACAGCACGATGCGGTCGTCGATGTCGATCTGGTACGCATCCACGGTCAGGTACAGGCGGTCCACCGGCTGCAGCACCAGGCCCAGGCTGTAGGAGGTGGAGCTTTCGGCCTTCAGCGGGCTGGCACCCAGCGCCTGCGCGGCAGCGCTGGTGGTGGGGAAGGTGCCGCGTTCGACGAACACGCCGTTGACGATCGTGCTGGTCACCGCCTGGTAGCTCTGCTGGGCCAGCGACGGCGCGCGGAACCCGCTGGAGGCGGTGGCGCGCAGGGCGACCTTGTCGGTGAAGGCATAGCGCGCGGACAGCTTGCCGGAGAACTTGTCGCCGAAGTCCGAGTAGTCCTCATAGCGGCCGGTCGCGCCGGCGGAGAACTTGTCGGTGAAGTCCGCTTCCAGGCCGGCATACACCGCGTAGTTGTTGCGGTCGGCATCCACCGCATTGATAGGGGTGAAACCGCCGAAGCCCTGGGCGCCGCTGCCGGTGTACGAGTTGGGTTCGCCCGGCGACTGCTCCCACGTTTCGCGGCGGTACTCGCCACCGAAGGACAGCGTCACCGGATACGCCAGGCCCCAGTCCAGGGTCTTGGTCACATCGGCGTTGACGATGTCCTGGGTGTACTCCAGCGCGCCGTCGTAGAACGAACGCGGGCTGTTCACGCCGAGGCTGTAGTTGATGCTGTTGCGGGTGTGGAAGTCGATCTTGTTGTAGCCGTGGTTGTAGCTGACGTCCCAGTTCCAGCCGCTGTCGGTGCCGCCCTTGACGCCGGCCACGATCGAGCGGTCCTTGGAGTACTGATTGATCTGCGGCACGAAGCCGTCCGGGTACACCTGTGCCAGCAGCGGGCCCTGGTTGCTGTTGTTGCGCGAGCGGTAGAACGCGAACGAGGTGATGTCGCGGTTGCTGGCCATCGCCGTGGCATAGGCCGAGACGTGGTCGGTGAACTGGAAGCTGGCATTGGCCGAGGCGGCGGTGGCATCCACCTGCGGGTCGCCCACCACAAAGGTGGTCTGGCCGATGTTGGGGAAGTTGCCGGTGTTGGGCGTGGTGCCCTGGTACGGGCCGGCACGGTTGCTCTCGTCCTGCTGGGTGATCTGCCCGGCCACGTGCACGCTGCCGCGGCCGTCGGCGAAGCCAACGCCGGTATCGCCGGAGAGCTGGTACTTGTTGCCGTCGCCGGCCGAGTACTGGCCGGCATCCAGGACCAGGCTGCCGCCGGCGGAGGATCCCTTGAGCACGATGTTGACCACCCCGGCGATCGCATCCGAGCCGTACTGGGCCGACGCGCCGTCGCGCAGCACTTCGACCCGCTCGATCGCGGCGATCGGAATGGCGTTGATGTCCACCGCCGAGGAGCCGCGGCCGATGCTGCCGTTGACGTTGATCTGCGCCGAGGTGTGGCGGCGCTTGCCGTTGACCAGCACCAGCACCTGGTCGGGCGACAGGCCCCGCAGCTGCGCCGGGCGGATGCCGCTGGTGCCGTCGGTCAGCGCCGGGCGCGGGAAGTTCAGCGAGGGCAGGGCGCGCGACAGCGCGGTGGCCAGCTCGGTGGTACCGGTGGACTGCAGCGCCTCGGGGGTGATGATGTCGATCGGCGACTGCGACTCGGCCACGGTGCGGTCGGCGACCCGGGTACCGGTGACGATGATGGTGTCCAGGGTGTTCGCGGCGGCAGGCGGGGCCTGCTGGGCGGAGACGGCGAAACTGGAGACACCGAGCGCGACAGCTACGGCGGCGGCGAGCGTACTGGTCTTGCGGTTCATCAGGATGTGGCTCCGGTAGGGACGGTGCGGCACCGTGGCGACATCACGACTGCGGGGAGCGGGTCTGCGAAGGCGGTTGTTGCGGTGCGCAACAAAGGAATTAGCGGGATATTCATCGCCTGTCAATTCCCGGGTGCATTCGCAAAAAACGTTGCAGCAGCAACCATTTACGTGATGCCCGGGTTTCGACGGAGGGGTCCCGAGGACGCGCGGGCAGGGTCGTGGGAGAGAGAGACGAGCCCTGCCGCGCATCCCGGGGCGCGTCAAGTATTCGTTAACGCTAGAATTACGTCGCAGGAAAGGTGCTCACGAGCACATTCCATTCCGTTATATGGACCCCCAAGATGATTTCCCTTCGTAACTTCGCCTTGCGCCGTGGCGAGCGGCTGCTGTTGTCCAACGTCGACCTGACTCTGCACGCGGGGTACCGCGTTGGCGTGGTCGGCCGCAATGGCGCCGGCAAGTCCAGCCTGTTTGCCGCCGTGAAGGGCGAGCTGGAAGCCGACAAGGGCGACGTCGATCTGCCTGGCAAGGTCCGCATCGCATCGGTGGCCCAGGAAACCCCCTCGCTGCCGGACCCGGCGCTGCAGTTCGTGCTCGAAGGCGACACCGAGGTGGCCGCGGTGCTGCGCGCCGAGGCCGACGCGGCGGCCCGGGAAGACTGGGAGGCGGTGGCCACCGCGCACCAGAAGATGGCTGAAATCGGCGCCTACGACGCCGAAGCGCGGGCCGGCAAGCTGCTGCATGGCCTGGGCTTCCCGGCCGAGACGCATTCCCGGGCGGTGTCGTCGTTCTCCGGTGGCTGGCGCGTGCGCCTCAACCTGGCCCGCGCGCTGATGATGCCCAGCGATCTGCTGCTGCTCGACGAACCGACCAACCACCTCGACCTGGACGCGGTGTTCTGGCTGGAACAGTGGCTGCTCAAGTACCCCGGCACGCTGCTGCTGATCTCGCATGACCGCGAGTTCCTCGACAACGTCGCCACCCATACTCTGCACCTGCATGGCGGTGGCGCCAAGCTGTATCCGGGCGGCTACACCGATTTCGAGCGCCAGCGCGCCGAACAGCTGCGTCAGCAGCAGATCGCGCACGAGAAGGAACAGGCCGAGCGCGCCCACCTGCAGAGCTTCATCGATCGCTTCAAGGCGCAGGCCAGCAAGGCCGCACAGGCGCAGAGCCGCATGAAGCGCCTGGCCAAGCTGGCCGGCACCGAGGCGGTGCGTGCCGAGCGTGAATTCCGTATCGAATTCGCCCCGCCGGCCAAGCTGCCGTTCTCGCTGATCCGCCTGAACCACGTCGATGCCGGCTATGGCCCGGACGCCGTGATCCTGCACGAGGTCGGTTTCGGCCTGGAGGCGGGCCAGCGCATCGGTCTGCTCGGCCCCAACGGCGCCGGCAAGACCACGCTGGTCAAGACCCTGGTCGGCGAGCTGGCGCCGTTGACCGGCGAGCGCGCGGCCCACCCGGACCTGCGCATCGGCTACTTCGCCCAGCACACAGTGGAATCGCTGCACGAAGGCCAGTCGCCGATGGAGCATTTCCGCGATCTGGCCCCGGATGCGCCCAACCAGGCTTTCCGCGATTTCCTCGGCAAGTGGAACTTCGCCGGCGACCGTGCCTTTGAACCGGTGGATGGGTTCTCCGGTGGCGAGCGCGCGCGCCTGGCGCTGGCGCTGATCGCCTGGCAGCAGCCGAACGTGCTGCTGCTCGACGAACCGACCAACCATCTCGACCTGGAAATGCGCGAAGCGCTGGCGGAAGCGTTGGCCGATTTCGAGGGTGCCATCGTGATGGTCTCGCACGACCGCCACCTGATTGGTCTGGTCTGCGACACCTTCTGGCGTGTGGCCGATGGGGTGGTGGAGCCGTTCGACGGCGATCTGGACGCCTACGCGGCGTGGCTGCGGTCGCGTCCGGCGGCGCAGGGCACCAAGCAGAAGATGGCCGCCGCCGCACCGGAGCCGGTGCCGCCGACCCCGCCGCTGCCGCCGCGCAAGCCGGTCAATCCGCACAAGCTGGCAGCCGCCGAAGCCAAAGTGGGCGAGCTGGAGGGCACGCTGGCCGAGCTGGACCGCCAGCTGGCCGATCCGTCCAACTACGCCGACGCAACCCGCATGGCCGTGCTCGGCCGCGACCGCGAAGCGACGGCGGCGCTGCTGGCCAAGGCGGAGCAGAGCTGGATGGAACTGCTGGAAGGTTGATCGTCGGGGGCGATGTGCCGACCGCGGTCGGCACCCGTCAGCCCGTGACCTCTCCCTGCGCCTGCAGCCACTGGCGGAACAGCCGCGCCGCGTCGCTCTCGGGGCGTGAACGCAGGCGCGTCAGCCAGTAGCGGCCCAGGTCCAGCACCGGCGCGAACGGCTGGATCAGGCGCCCCTGCGCCAGGTCCTGCCCGAACATCTTCAGCGGCAGCAGGGCCACGCCATTGCCTGCCGCCGCCGCGCTGGCCAGGGTCAGCGACGAATCGAACACCGGTCCACGCGCTTCCAGCTCCGCCACCCCGGCCGCCTGCAGCCAGCGCGGCCATTCGTCGGTGCGGTAGGACCGCAGCAACGCCACGTTCGCCAGGTCGCGCGGCTGGTGCAGCAGGCGGGCCAGGGCGGGCGCGCACAGCGGGGCGAACGGCGCGTCCAGCACCGCATCACTGACCTGCCCCTGCCAGTCGCCCTCGCCGAAGCGGATCGCCAGATCCAGCCCTTCGCCGGCCAGGTCGATGCGGTTGTTGTGGGTCTGCAGACGCAGGTCGATCTGCGGATGGCGGGCATGGAAGTCCGCCAGGCGCGGCAGCAGCCAGCCTGTGGCGAAGGTGCCGACCACGCCCACACGCAGCACCTCGCGGAAGTGCCCGCCCACGAAACGGTCCAGGCTCACCGCGATCCGGTCGAAGGCCTCGTTGAGCACCGGGTACAGCCGCGCGCCTTCGTCGGTGAGCGCCACGCCACGCGGCAGCCGATGGAACAGCGACACCCCGAGCCGATTCTCCAGTGCGCGGATCTGGTGGCTCAGCGCGGCCTGGCTGACACACAGTTCCAAGGCGGCGCGGGTGAAGTTCTGATGCCGGGCGGCGGCCTCGAAAGCGCGCAGCGCATTGAGCGGCAACTGGGGGCGGAGCATGGGCGCGAGCCGTGAGGAAGATCGATGGATCATCGCACCGTTCCTCTCGAAAGTGCCGATCGTGGGCCGGCAGACCCTGAAATCCGCCCCGGAAATCCGCCGAGGCATAAGAAGGGCGAATGGCTTCCGCTGAAAATGCTCGCTGGTGCCGCGCCGCCACGGCTTCAATACTCTCCGCCTCACCAGGAGAATCCGCATGCTTGCTCGACGACAGTTCCTGCACTGGACCGGGGTGGCCGCCGCCTCCGCGCTGACCGCCACCGCACTGGCGAAAACGCCGCCGCGCACCACGGCCCCGGCGCTGGCCGCCGCCCCCGACTTCGCCGCGCTGGAAGCGGCCAGCGGTGGCCGGCTCGGGGTCACCCTGCTGGACACCGCGTCCGGCCGGCGCATCGGCCACCGCCAGGACGAGCGCTTCCCGATGTGCAGTACCTTCAAGTTCGTCCTGTGTGCGGCGGTGCTTCGCCAGGTCGATGCCGGCCGGCTCGACCTGGACAAGCGCGTGCCGATGCGCGCGGAGGATCTGATCGACCACGCGCCGGTCACCCGGCGGCACATCGGCAAGGACCTCACCGTGCGCGATCTGTGCCGGGCCACGATGATCACCAGCGACAACCCTGCCGCGAACCTGCTGCTGGGGGTGGTGGGCGGGCCGCCTGCCGTCACGCGCTTCCTGCGTGAGCACGGCGATGCGGTGACCCGCAACGACCGTCTCGAGCCGGAGATGAACCGGTTTGCGCCGGGCGACCCGCGCGATACCACCAGCCCGGCGGCGATGGCCGCCAGCCTGCAGCGCTTCCTGCTCGGCCAGGTGCTGGCGCCCGCGTCGCGCCAGCAGCTGGCCGACTGGCTGATCGACAACGAAACCGGCGACGAGCGCCTGCGCGCGGGGCTGGGCAGCACGTGGCGGGTGGGCGACAAGACCGGCAGCAACGGCAAGGACACCACCAACGACATCGCGATGCTGTGGCCGATGGCCGGTGGCACCCCGTGGGTGCTCACCAGCTATCTGCAGGGCGCCACGGTGGACGATGCCGGACGCAATGACGTGCTGCGCCAGGTCGCCGTGCTGGCCGAAGGCATGATGCGCGGCGCCTGAGGTCAGCAGCCGGGCGCTTGCCCGGCTGCATCGCCGTATCAGCCGCGCACCGCCTCCAGGAACTCGCGTCCCCAGCGGTCCACGTCGTAGTACTCCACACTGTCGAACAGCTGTCGCATGCGCCCGGTGGCTTCATCATCGGGCATCGACAATGCCTGCAGCAGCCCGGCGGTGAGGTCGGCCGGATCATGCGGGTTGGTCAGCACCGCGCCCTTCAGCTCGGCGGCGGCGCCGGCGAATTCGCTGAGCACCAGCACGCCGCTGCTGCCTTCGATGCCCTGGGTGGCGACGAATTCCTTGGCCACCAGGTTGAGTCCGTCGCGCAGCGGGGTGATCCACATCACCTGCGCGGCGGCGTAGTGCGCCACCACCTGCTCGAACGGCAGTGCCTGGGCGAAGAAGCGCACCGGCGTCCAGTCCAGCCGCGAGAAGCGCCCGTTGATGCGCCCCACCGCCTGCTCGATCTGGTTCTGCAGGGTCCGGTACACCGTCATCTCGCGCGCGGCCGGCACGCAGATCATCAGCAGGGTGACCTTGCCCAAGCGGTCCGGATGCTGCTCGAGCAGCCGCTCGAATGCCTCCAGTTTGGCCAGCGTGCCCTTGGTGTAGTCCAGCCGTTCCACCGACAGCACCAGCTTGCGCGCGCCGATCTCGCGGCGCAGCTTGAAGATGTCGTTGCGCACGTCGCCGCGCGCCAGCACGGCGTGGATGCGGCGCAGATCGGTGCCGACCGGATGCGCGCCCAGCGCGATCTCCCGATCACCCACGCGCAACCGCGTGGTCATGGTGTCCAGGCCCACCGCGCAGCCATAGGTCAGAAAGCGCGGTGCGCAGCTCTCCCACGCCAGCCGCTCGGCCGGCATCGCCCCGCGCACCACGTCCACGAAATTCTCCACCTGGCGCGGAATGTGGAAGCCGATGTAGTCGCAGCTGAGCAGGCTGCCGATGATTTCGCGCCGCCAGGGCACCACGTTGAAGACGTCGGCGGAGGGGAAGTAGGTGTGGTGGAAGAAGGCGATCTTCAGGTCCGGACGCAGCTCGCGCAGCGTGCCCGGCACCATCCACAGGTTGTAGTCGTGGATCCAGACCGTGGCGCCGTGCGCGGCTTCGGCGGCGGTGGATTCGGCGAACTTGCGGTTCACCTGCAGGAATACCTGCCAGTCGTCCTCGCGGAAGCGCGCGCGCTCCCAGAACACGTGCAGCATCGGCCAGAACGCTTCCTTGGAGAAGCGCTTGTAGAAGATGTCCACTTCCTGCTTGCTCAGCGGCACGCGCGCGGCGGTCAGGGTCGGATAGCGTTCGGCATCCACCGCCAGGTGGGTCTGGAACGGACCGCGCTTGGGATCGTCGATTCCCCACGCCACCCACGAACCCTTCTGCCCGCCGTCGAAGAAGCTCAGCAGCGACGGAATGATGCCGTTGGGCGAGCGCGGCGGGCGCTGGACGAGCACGCCGTCCTGCATGACTTCATCGAACGGCAGGCGGTGGTAGACCATCACCAGTTCGGCGCCATCGGCGCGCGCCTGCGCCGGCGGATGCAGGAACGGGTCATCGCTGGCGAGCAGGCCGAAGTGTTCGATCGCCTCCAGGATGCCGCCGCAGCCGGGCGCCTCGGCGTGGAAGGTGTGGCCGAGCGTAGCCGTGGCTGCGGTCAGGGCCGGCTCCGAATCGCCGACGCACACGCCGCGGAAACCGGCGGTGTACATGGAAAGATCGTTGAGCGTGTCGCCGGCGACCAGGATGCGCTCGCGTGGCAGTTCGAGCAGGCGCGCCAACGCGGACAGCGTGCGGCCCTTGTCCGTGTCCGGCGGCAGGATGTCCAGATAGCGGTCGGCCGAATAGAGCACATCGCAGCCCAGCGCCTGCGCGGCGGCCTGGATCTGTCCGCGCAGCGGCGCCAGCGTGTCTGGATCGCAGAAGTAGGAGCAGCGGCGCTCCTGCGGTACATCCTGGCGCTGCAGCGCGGCGAACGGGCGCATCGCCGCCGCCACCACCTGCTCGCCGGGCCAGTGCGCGTCGATCATCGATTGCAGGGGCTGCAGCGGCTGCAGCGTATGCCCGTCGACCACGGTCGCGCCGACATCGCAGACCACGACATCCGGGCGCGGGATGGCCGGATCGGAGAGCAGGGGCATCACCGCTTCGAGCCCGCGGCCGGTGATGAAGATCAGGCGGATACCGGGGTGCTGGTCGACCAGCCGGTACAGGCGGTGGCGCGCGGCGGCATCGCCGGCGAGGAAGGTGCCATCCAGATCGGTGGCGAGGATCAGTTGCGCGGCCGGCGTGGCCGGCAGGGTACGGGGTGAGGTGGGGACGGTGGGTGTCGATACAGTCAATGCACTTCCTTTTCGGAGTCGGCGGGGTAAGGGGTGTCCTGGGGGGCCTGCTGGTCGGTTTCGGGCATCAGTTCCAGCGCGCCGGGTGTGGTCCGCAGCATCAGGCGGAAGCCGACCGGATGGGTGCGCAGGCGCTGGAAACGCAGCAGACGGGCGGTGGTGAACAGTGCCAGTGCCAGCAGCACCACCGCGAAATACAGCGGCAGCGCGGCCGGGCCGAAGCGCTGCATGCCGGCACCGGCCAGGGCCGGGCCGAACGCGGCACCCACGCCGTGGACCAGCAGCAGGCTGGAGCAGCCCGCAAGCAGGTGCTCGCGTGGCAGGTAGTCGAGCATGTGCGCCACGGCGGACGGATACAGCGCGAAGGCCAGGCCGCCGTAGAAGAAGAACAGGCCGAACAGCAGGTGGGTCTGGAGCTGGATCATCGGCAGCGACGCCACCAGCGCGATGCCCGCGGCGATCAGGCTCAGCACCACCAGCGCGCTGCGCCGGTCGTGGCCGTTGCTGAGCTGGCCCAGCGGCCACTGCAGCACCGCGCCGCCGATGATCGCCACGAGCATGAACAGAGCCACGCCAGTGTCCTCCAGGCCGACCTCGCCGGCATACACCGGCAACAGCCCCCAGAACGCACCCATCGCCAGACCCGACAGGCCTGCCGCCACGGTCGCCACCGGCGCCATCGCGTACAGACGCCGCAGGCTCAACCGGGTCATCACCGGCACGTCCGGCTGGCGCAGGCGGGTCGCGGTCACCGGCAGCACGGCGGCACAGACCAGGATCGCGGTGAGCATGAACATGGCCGTTGCGCTGGCGTCGCCGAGCATCAGCAGCAGTTGGCCCAGCGCAAGCGCGGACAGATTGACCACCATGTACAGCGAGAATGCGCGGCTGCGTTGGGCCGGATCCGGCTCGGCGTTGAGCCAGCTTTCGATCACGGTGTACAGGCCGACAAGGGCGATGCCGGTGGCGATGCGCAGCACGCCCCAGCCCCAGGGGTTGAGCCACAGGGGATGCAGCAGCACCGCGATTGCGGCGAGCGCGGCGAAGAAGGCGAACGCACGGATATGTCCGATGCGGCCGATCAGCGAGGGGGCGAAGAAGGTGCCGATGAAGAACCCGGCGAAATAGCCGGACATCACCAGACCCAGGGTGCCGGCACCAAAGCCGGCCTGCCCGCCGCGCACCGCCAGCAAGGTACCCAGAAGCCCGCTGCCCGTCAGGAGCAGCGCTACTCCCGTGAGCAGGGCGGTCAGCCGCAACACGCGTGCGACCTTCGTGGGGAAGAAGGCGAACCGGTCACGCCACGACCTTAACACAGCGGGGATGAAGCCCTTCGCGATGCGGGAGGCGTTTGCGCTGCCCGGCCGTGGCCGTTAGGGTGGGTCCATGAACGTACTGAAGCTCGTGCCCCTGGCCGCCGCACTGGGGCTTGCCGCCTGTAGTGGCGAACGCGATCCACTCGCCCACGACATCTCGCTGGCGCCGTCGGACGCCTTCATGGCAGCGGTGGCCGCCCATTGCGGCAAGGCGTTTGAAGGCCGCATCGTGGCCAACGAGCCGCGTACCGATGCACCCGATCCGTTCGAAGGCAAGCGGCTGGTCATGCATGTGCGCGGGTGCGACGACCCGGCCCACGAGCTGCGCATTCCCTTCCATGTCGGCGACGACCATTCGCGGACGTGGGTGCTGACCCGCACCTCCCACGGCCTGCGTCTCAAGCACGATCATCGCCATGCAGACGGCAGCCCCGATGCGATCAGCCTCTACGGCGGCGACAGCAAGCCACCGGGCACCGCGCAGCGTCAGGAATTCCCGGTGGATGCCGACTCGGTGGCGATGTTCCGAAAGGCCGACATGCTGCCCTCCGTGCACAACACCTGGGCGATGGAGGTCGATCCGGACCAGCGCTTCATCTATGAGCTGACCCGGCCCGGCGGCCGCCGCTTCCAGGTCGCCTTCGACCTTGCCAGGCCGGTGGCGCTGCCGCCCCCACCGTGGGGCAGCGCCCCCTGACGCAGGCCGCTGCCCCTGGGGTCGGTCAGCGGACGCCGAAGCGCGCCCGGCACCCGCCGTTCACCCACAGGCTGCCGTTGCTGTAGCCCCAGCTGCGGCCTTCCACACAGGCGGTGCCCGACAATTGCTGGATCAATGCCGGGCGTCCCTGGCGGGCATCCCAGGCGCAGGTCTGCTGGCGGTTGTTGTTGCTGCTGCAGGTCACGCTGTAGTTGCTGTCGCCGCCGCCCCAGCCGCCGCCGCTGTTGCCACGGGCCTCGGCAAACTCCCCCCGGCAGCCGCGGTTGACCCATACGCTGCCGTTGCGCGCGCCCCAGGTCTGGCCCTCCACACAGGCCGAGCCGGAGATCTGCCGGACAAGGGTCGCATTGCGCCAACCGGTGTTGCAGGTGCGCTCGCGGTTGTCCTGGCTTTCGCAGCGGATGGTGCCGCCGCTGCCATTGCCGCCGCCCCAGCCGCCGCCGTTGCCCCGCCCTTCAACGAACTCGGCACGGCAGCCACCGCTGACCCACACCGTGCCGTTGCGCGAGCCCCAGTTGCGGCCTTCCACGCAGGTCGTGCCGGAGATCTGCCGGGACAGGCGCGCGCTGCGCCAGCCGGTATTGCAGACCCGCTCGCGGTTGTCCTGGCTTTCGCAGCGCACGGTCCCGTTGTTGCCGCCGCCACCGTTCCAGCCCCCACCATTGCCGCTGCCGCGCAGCGAGGTGGCGATATCCTGTTTGATCCGCGAGAAACCCCAGCCCGAATTGACCTGGGCCAGGTAGAACCGCAGCTGGTCATCGGGGATGCGCCGGCCATCGGACTGGTCGGCGTACTCCTGGCTGATGACCCGGCTGCGGTCCGAGGAGGACAGCTGCGACAGATTCTCCGGGGCGTAGGCACGTGAACTGATCTGGGCCTGCGCCGCGGGGGCGGCCAGGGCGAGCACGGCGGTCAGGCAGGCGACGGTCAGGCGGCGGTTCATGGCGACATCCCCTTGCGGTCGTTGGTGGGCGGACTATAGGAAGGCCCCCGGTTCACAACGCGTGATGCCGGGCCGGCGAGGCCCGATTTGCCCCGCCGCGCCGACGGCCGCAGAATAACGGGCTTTCCGGCGCAGCTTGGTGCCGGCACTCTCCTGCGGAGCTTTACCCCCATGCGTACTCACTTCTGTGGCCTGGTCGACGAGACCCTGATTGGCCAAACCGTTACCCTTGCCGGCTGGACCGACGTTGCCCGCAATCAGGGCGGCGTGTGCTTCATCGATCTGCGCGATCATGAGGGCATCGTGCAGGTGACGGTGGAAGTCGACAACGCGGCCGTGTTCGCCGTGGCCGCCAGCCTGGGCTATGAGGACGTGCTGCAGGTGGAGGGTGTGGTGCGTGCCCGCCATGCGGTCAACGACAAGCTCCGCACCGGCAACGTGGAGGTGATCGCCACGGCCATCACCATCCTCAACAAGGCCGAGCCGCTGCCGTTCCACGCCCACGAGAACCCGGGCGAGGAAACCCGCCTGAAGTACCGCTACCTGGACCTGCGCCGCCCGGAAATGCAGCGTATGCAGCGCACCCGCATCAAGCTGGTGCAGGCGCTGCGCCGCCACCTGGATGCGACCGGCTTCCAGGACATCGAAACCCCGATCCTGACCAAGGCCACCCCCGAGGGCGCGCGCGACTTCCTGGTGCCGGCGCGCATGCATCCGGGCGAGTTCTACGCGTTGCCGCAGAGCCCGCAGCTGTTCAAGCAGATCCTGATGGTGGCCGGCTTCGACCGCTACTACCAGATCGCCCGCTGCTTCCGCGATGAGGCCCTGCGTGCCGACCGCCAGCTGGAGTTCACCCAGCTGGACATGGAATTCGCCTTCGTGCGCGAGCGCGACGTGCAGGATTTCGTGGAAACCATGATCCGCGCCATCTTCAAGGAAGTGGTCGACGTGGAGCTGGATGCCAGCTTCCCGCGCATGACCTGGGCCGAGGCGATGCGCCGGTATGGCTCGGACAAGCCGGACCTGCGCATCGCGCTGGAGCTGGTGGACGTCGCCGAGCTGGTCAAGACCAGTGAGTTCCCGGTGTTCACCGCCGCGGCCAACGATGCCGACGGCCGTGTCGCCGCGCTGCGCATCCCGGGCGGTGCCAGCCTGTCGCGCAAGCAGATCGACGAGTACGCCGCGCATGCCGCCAAGTACGGCGCCAAGGGCCTGGCCTACATCAAGATCGCCGAGAACGGCGAGGTCAGCTCGCCGATCGCCAAGTTCTTCAGCGAGGAGGCCTTCGCCGCCCTGGTTGCGCACGTCGGGGCCGGCAACGGCGACATCGTGTTCTTCGGTGCAGGTGGCTACAACAAGGTGTCCGACTTCATGGGCGCGCTGCGCCTGAAGGCCGGCAAGGACTTCGATCTGGTCGCGGCCGGTTGGGCGCCGCTGTGGGTCACCGACTTCCCGATGTTCGAATACGACGACGAAGCCCAGCGCTACGTCGCCCTGCATCACCCCTTCACCGCCCCGGCAGTGGACGATATCGCCGACCTGCGTGCCAATGCGAAGACGGCCGTGTCGCGCGGCTACGACATGGTGCTCAACGGCAACGAGATCGGCGGCGGTTCGATCCGTATCCACCGCTCGGACATGCAGAGCGCGGTGTTCGAACTGCTCGGCATCGGTGCCGAAGAGGCCGAGGGCAAGTTCGGCTTCCTGCTCGACGCGCTGCGTTTCGGCGCGCCGCCGCACGGTGGCATCGCCTTCGGCATCGACCGTATCGCCGCCCTCATGGCCGGTACCGAATCGATCCGCGACGTGATCCCGTTCCCCAAGACCACCGGCGCGCAGTGCCTGATGACCGGCGCCCCGTCGCCGATCCCGGACGAGCAGCTGGCCGAAGTGCACGTCCAGGTCCGCCCGGCAAAGCAGTAACCTGCGCCGGGCGCTGCCGCGCCCGGCTGCACCAGATCCATCATCGTTCCGTAGAGCCGGGCTCTGCCCGGCCGCACCAGATCCATCATCGTTCCGTAGAGCCGGGCTCTGCCCGGCTGCACCACATCCATCATCGTTCCGTAGAGCCGGGCTCTGCCCGGCTGCACCACATCCATCATCGTCCAGGAGAGCCAGGCAATGACCGAATTTGCATTTTCGCTGGAGTGGGAAAAACTGGGCAATGAGGGCGCCGACGCCGCCCTGGTCACCGAACGCGCCCGCGTCTTCGGCGGCTGGCTGGTGCGCGTGGGGACCAACCCCGCCGCGATGGCCCTGACCTTCGTCGCCGACGGTGAAGGCCGTTGGGATGGCGAGGACTTCGGCGTGGAAGACTACGAAGAAGACGAAGACGACGAAGAAGAATTCGAGGACGAGGAAGAGGAAGAGGGCGACGAGGACGAGGAGTACGAAGAGGAAGAGGAAGAGGAAGAGGACGAGGACGACGCGGAAGGTGACGACGCCGACGCCACCGGCGGAGCGCGGGCGTAACGCCTGCCTCCCGGCACCCGTCATGTACGCCATCCGACGCGCCACCGAGGCCGACGCCGACATCCTGTCGGCGCTGGCCACGCGCACCTTCGTTGAAACCTTCGGCCCCCTGTACCCGGCCGAGGATCTGCAGGCCTTCCTCGATGAGGCCTATCCGGCTGCACGCCAGCGCGTGATCCTGGCCCACCCGGACTACGCGGTGTGGCTGCTGGAGCGCGACGGCGTCGCGGTGGGGCATGCCGCCGCCGGCCCGTGCGGGTTGCCGCACCCGGAGGTCGCGCCGGGCGACGGCGAGCTCAAGCGGCTGTACCTGATCAAGGACGAGCAGAGCTGCGGCTGGGGCAGCCGGCTGCTGGAAACGGCGCTGGACTGGCTCGAACGCGACGGACCGCGCACGCTGTGGCTGGGGGTCTGGTCGGAGAACTTCGGCGCCCAGCGCTTCTACGCCCGCTATGGGTTCAGCAAGGTGGGCACCTACGAATTCCCGGTTGGCACGGTGCGTGATCTGGAGTTCATCCTGCGGCGTCCGCCGACGCCGGCGCGCTGATCCCCTCCCCATTCCCTGCTGACGCCCCGGCTGCACCGGCTTCACCCGCCGTTGCGGCCGCCCTTCGTCTAATGGGGGCGTTTCCTCCCGCAGGTTCCAAGGCCGCATGGCCAGGCTGAGTGCATGACTCCCCCCGTTTTACTGCTGCACGGCATCTGGAACGCCCGCGCCTGGGTTGGCCCCTTGGCCTGGCGCCTGCGCGCCCGGGGGTTCACCGTGGACACCTTCGGCTACGCCAGCGTGTTCGGCGGCCCGGATGTGGCCGTGCCGCAACTGCTGGAGCGGCTCCGCGACAGTGGTCCGGTGTCCCTGGTCGGGCACAGCCTGGGTGGGCTGGTCGCGCTGGAGGCGCTGCGCCGGCAACCCGATCTGCCGGTTTCGCGGGTGGTCTGCCTGGGCTCGCCGCTGCGCGGCAGCGGTACCGCCCGGTCGCTGGCCGATCACGGCTGGTCGCTGGCGCTGGGGCGCAGCAGCGAGCTGCTGCTGGACGGCCTGCCGGCCTGGGAGGGCAGGGCGCAGGTCGGCCTGATCGCCGGCTCGGTCCCGCACGGCCTGGGCAGCCTGCTCGGCGCGATGGGCGAGGCCTCCGACGGCACCGTGGCACTGGATGAGACCCAGTTGCCCGGCCTGACCGACCATTGCGTGGTGCCGGCCAGCCACAGCGGGCTGGTGTTCTCCCCGGACGCCGCGCGCCAGACCGCCGCGTTCCTGCGCGATGGCCGCTTCCGCCACGACCACGCCGCCCACGCGGCCTGAGTCCCGGCGGGCCCCCGGGGGGCGACTAACACGGTCGCGCCGGGCGATCAGGTAGAATCCGCGCCCTGTTCCTCACGCAAGCACGGAAATACTCATGGGTAGAGGCCCCTCCATCGAGAACCGCAAAAACGCGTCCGACGCGAAGCGCGGCAAGATTTTCACCAAGATCATCCGTGAGATCGGCGTTGCCGCGCGCGGCGGTGGAGGCGACCCCAACAACAACCCGCGGCTGCGCGTGGCGATGGACAAGGGCCTGGCCTCGAACATGTCCAAGGACGTGATCGAACGCGCCATCAAGAAGGCCACCGGTGAACTGGAAGGCGTGGAGTACGAGGAGATCCGCTACGAGGGCTATGCCCCCGGTGGCGTGGCCGTGATCGTGGACTGCCTGACCGACAACCGCGTGCGTACCGTGGCCGATGTCCGCCATGCGTTCAGCAAGTGTGGCGGCAACATGGGCACCGAAGGCTCGGTGTCCTTCATGTTCAAGCGCGTGGGCGTGCTCCACTTCGCTGCCGGCGCCAATGAAGAGGCCGTCACCGAGGCGGCCATCGAGGCCGGCGCGGACGACATCGTGGTCTATCCCGAAGATGGTGCGATCGACGTGCTCACCGCCGCCGACAGCTACCACGCGGTCAAGGACGCAATGACGGCGGCCGGGCATACCCCGGACCATGCCGAGCTCACCTTCCGCGCCGACAACGACATCAAGGTCGAGGGCGACACCGCCCTGCAGGTCAAGAAGCTGCTGGACATGCTCGAAGACCTGGACGACGTGCAGGACGTGTTCTCCAACGCCGATCTCGGCGCGGACGCCTACGCCTGACCGTGCGCCTCACCGGTCGCTTTGCGCGACCGGTGAGCGGACAATGCGGACCATGATGACTCCTGCCGTTCCCTGTTATCGCCGCCGCAGCCGTCCGTTCCGGGCCGCAGGCGGCCGTGTGCGTGTCGCATGACCCGCATTCTCGGCATCGACCCCGGTTCGCAGCGCACCGGGGTGGGCATCATTGATGTGGACGCCACCGGCAAGGTCGTGCATGTGCACCACCTGCCGCTGGTGCTGCTGGGCGCCGACGACTTCCCGCAGCGGATGAAGCTGCTGGTGGTCGGGCTGACCGCCCTGGTGGAGGAATACCGCCCGGACGAGGTCGCCATCGAGAAGGTGTTCATGGCCCGCAACCCGGACTCGGCGCTGAAGCTCGGCCAGGCACGCGGCGCGGCGATCTCGGCCGTGGTCATGCGCGACCTGCCGGTCAGCGAATACGCCGCCACCGAGATCAAGCTGGCCGTGGTCGGCCGCGGTGGCGCGGAAAAGCAACAGGTCCAACACATGGTCGGGCTTATGCTCAACCTGAAAACCAAGCTGCAGGCCGACGCCGCCGATGCGTTGGCGGTGGCCATCACCCATGCCCATGTACGGGCGACGGCGCAGCGGCTGGGCGTCAATGCACGCATGGCCTGGAGCCGGAAATGAGGAACACTGCATGATTGGTCGTCTGCGCGGGATCGTGGCCTACAAGGCGCCGCCGTGGCTGCTGGTGGATGTCAACGGCGTCGGCTATGAGCTGGAAGCCCCGATGAGCACCTTCTACGACCTGCCCGAGCTGGGCCGCGAGGTCACCCTGTTCACCCATTACGCGCAGAAGGAAGACAGCGTTTCGCTGTACGGATTCCTGCGCGAGGGCGAGCGCCGACTGTTCCGCGACGTGCAGAAGGTCAGCGGCATCGGCGCCAGGATCGCGCTGGCGGTCCTTTCCGGCGTCAGCGTGGACGAGTTCGCACGCATGGTGCAGGCCGGTGACATCACCGCGCTGACCCGCATCCCGGGCATCGGCAAGAAGACCGCCGAGCGCATGGTGCTCGAGCTGCGCGACCGCGCCGCCACCTTCGGCGGGGGCGGGGCGCCGATCGCCGGGGCCGCACCGGCCACCGATCCGGTCTCCGAAGCCACCGTGGCCCTGCAGCAACTGGGGTACAAACCCACCGAGGCGGCGCGCATGGCGCGCGACGCCAATGCCGACGGCGATGACGTCGCCACGGTCATCCGCAAGGCCCTGCAGGCCGCGCTGCGCTGAGCAGCCGCCTGCTTCCCCGATCCTGAACGCCTGACGTCCGCACCGGAGCCCCATGTCCACGACCACCCCCCAGCACAGCAACGGCCAGGCCCCGCACGGCCACGCGCCGGCGGCCGGCGGCCTGGCCCTGATGATCGGCGCCATCGGCGTGGTGTTCGGCGACATCGGCACCAGCCCGCTGTACACGCTGAAAGAAGCGTTCTCGCCGCACTACGGGCTCAACAGCGACCACGACACCGTGCTGGGTGTGCTGTCGCTGGCGTTCTGGGCGCTCAATATCGTGGTCACGCTCAAGTACGTGACCATCATCATGCGGGCCGACAACGACGGCGAGGGCGGCATCATGGCCCTGATGGCGTTGACCCAGCGCACCCTGCGCCACGGTTCACGCTCGGCCTACGTGGTGGGCATCCTCGGCATCTTCGGCGCTTCGCTGTTCTTCGGCGATGGCGTGATCACCCCGGCCATTTCCGTGCTCGGTGCGGTCGAAGGCCTGGAGGTGGCCGCGCCCGGCCTGCATGCCTTCATCGTCCCGATCACCGTGGTGGTGCTGCTTGCCGTGTTCGGGGTGCAGCGTTTCGGTACCGCGCGGATCGGCAAACTGTTCGGGCCGATCACCTCGATCTGGTTCATCTCGCTGGCCGCGATCGGCATCTGGAACATCATTGATTCCCCGGAAGTGCTCAAGGCCTTCAACCCGATGTGGGCGCTGCGCTTCTTCATGGAGCACGGCTGGCATGGGGTGTTCATCCTCGGCGCGGTGGTGCTGGCGGTGACCGGTGGCGAGGCGCTGTACGCCGACATGGGGCACTTCGGCGCCAAGCCGATCCGCCATGCGTGGTACTTCTTCGTGCTGCCGTGCCTGGTGCTGAACTACCTGGGACAGGGCGCGCTGGTGCTCAACAACCCCGAAGCGGTGAAAAACCCCTTCTTCGAGGCCGTGCCGGAGTGGGCGCTGTACCCGATGATCATCCTGGCCACGATGGCGGCGGTGATCGCCTCGCAGTCGGTGATCACCGGTGCGTTCTCGGTCTCGCGCCAGGCCATGCAGCTGGGGTACATCCCGCGCATGCGCATTACCCATACCTCGCACGACACCATCGGCCAGATCTACATCCCGGGCATCAACTGGGGCATCGCGGTGATGGTGATCGGCCTGGTGCTGGCGTTCCGCAGCTCCTCCAACCTGGCCGTGGCCTACGGCATCTCGGTGTCGGCCACGATGCTCATCGATACGCTGCTGCTGGCGCTGGTCGCCCGCGCGCTGTGGCCGACCTCGCGCTACTGGATCATCCCGCTGTGCGCGGTGTTCTTCGTCATCGACCTCGGCTTTGTGATCGCCAACGGCGCCAAGCTGCTGCAGGGCGCCTGGTTCCCGGTGGTGCTCGGCATCGTGCTGTTCACGATGATGCGCACCTGGCGGCGTGGCCGCGAGCTGCTGCGCGATGAGATCCGCAAGGACGGCATCCGCATCGACACGTTCCTGCCCGGGCTGATGCTGGCCCCGCCGGTACGCGTGCCGGGCACGGCCGTGTTCCTGACCGCCGACCCGTCGGTGGCGCCGCATGCGCTGATGCACAACCTCAAGCACAACAAGGTGCTGCACGAGCGCAACGTGTTCCTGCACGTGGTCACCCTGCCGGTGCCGTACGCGCCGGAAGGCCAGCGTCTGAAGATCGAGTCGGTGGGTGACGAGTTCTACCGCATCTACGTGCGCTTCGGTTTCATGGAGACCCCGGACGTGCCGTTGGCGCTGATGCGCTCGTGCGACCACGGCGGGATCTACTTCGATCCGATGGACACCACCTTCTTTGCCAGCCGCGAAACCATCGTGGCCACGGCCAACCGCGGCATGCCGATCTGGCGCGACAAGCTGTTCGCGCTGATGCATCGCAACGCCGCGCCCGCGACCGGGTTCTTCCGGATTCCGGGCAACCGGCTGGTCGAACTGGGCGCCCAGGTGGAGATCTGACGCGGCAGCGCGCAACCCGCTGCCCCGGGGAGTGCCGGCCCGGTCAGGAGCCGGCCTGCGGCCGGCATTGCCCGGGCGCGGATCGCGCTCCTTTTGCCGCATAATTGCACCATGACTGACGACCGCATCATCGGTGCCGGTGCCACCCGCGAGGATGACACCACCGACGCCAGCATCCGCCCCAAGCGCATGGCCGACTACCTCGGCCAGGCGCCTGTGCGCGAGCAGCTGTCGATCTACATCGACGCGGCCAAGGGGCGTGGCGATGCGCTCGACCACGTGCTGATCTTCGGCCCGCCCGGGCTGGGCAAGACCACCCTGAGCCACGTGATCGCCAACGAACTGGGCGTGGCGCTGCGGGTGACGTCGGGGCCGGTGATCGAAAAGGCCGGTGATCTGGCGGCGCTGCTGACCAACCTGCAGCCGCACGATGTGCTGTTCATCGACGAGATCCACCGCCTGTCGCCCGTGGTCGAGGAAGTGCTGTACCCGGCGATGGAGGATTTCCAGATCGACATCATGATCGGTGAAGGCCCTGCGGCCCGCTCGATCAAGATCGACCTGCCACCGTTCACCCTGATCGGGGCCACCACGCGGGCCGGCCTGCTGACCGCGCCGCTGCGCGACCGCTTCGGCATCGTCCACCGGCTGGAGTTCTACACGCCCGAGGAACTGACCCGGATCGTGCGTCGCTCGGCCGCCATCCTCAACATCGACTGCACCGCCGAAGGCGCAGCCGAGATCGCGCGGCGTTCGCGCGGCACCCCGCGCATCGCCAACCGGCTGTTGCGGCGGGTGCGCGACTACGCTCAGGTCAAGGCCGCCGGCCATATCGACCAGGCCGTGGCCCAGGCCGCCATGCAGATGCTGAAAGTGGACCCGGAAGGGTTCGACGACCTCGACCGGCGCCTGCTCAGGACGATGGTCGACTACTTCGACGGTGGTCCGGTGGGCATCGAGTCGCTGGCAGCGGCCCTGTCCGAAGAGCGTGGCACCCTGGAAGATGTGGTCGAGCCCTACCTGATCCAGCAGGGCTTCCTGATCCGTACCGCGCGCGGCCGCATGTGCACGCACAAGGCTTACCGGCACATGGGCCTGAAGCCGAAGACCCCCCCCGCCGACCTGTTCGCGGAGGTGCCTGATGTCGGTTAGCCCCGGGTTCAGTTGGCCGACACGCATTTACTGGGAAGATACCGATGCTGGCGGTGTGGTCTACCACGCCCGCTATGTCGCCTTCATGGAGAGGGCGCGCACTGAATGGATGCGGGCACTGGGCTTTGGGCAGGAGCGTACGCGCACCGACCACGGGCTGGTGTTCGCGGTCCGCTCGATGAGCATGGATTTCCTGAGGCCGGCGCGACTGGACGATGCGCTGGCCGTGACCGCCACGCTGGTGCAGTGCAAGCGCGCCAGCCTGGTGTTCCACCAGGCGGTGTGTCGCGGCGATGAAACGCTGCTGACCGCGCAGGTGAAGATCGCGGCACTGGACGCCACCACATTCAAACCGCGCGGCATGGACGATGCATTCCATGCGGTGCTGAAACACCACGAATTTCCAGAATCCGCACACTGAGGAACAACGGATGATCGCAATGCTCCTGGCCCTGCAGGCCACGGTGGTCGAGGCGCTGCCGCAGGAAGTCACCAGCGCCGCGTCGCAGACCGTCGCGCAAGCCGCGCATGGCGGTGGCATCAATTACCTGGACCTGATGGTCAAGGCCAGCATCCCGGTGAAGATCATCGTGCTGCTGCTGCTGGCCGGCTCGTTCATCAGCTGGGTGATCATCTTCCGCAAGGCGCGCGTGTTCAACGCCGCCAACCGCGAAGCCGATGAGTTCGAAAGCCGTTTCTGGTCCGGTGCTGACCTGGGCAAGCTGTACAGCGCTGCCACCGACCGCAACCGCAAGGTGGGGGGTCTGGAGGCCATCTTCGAAGCCGGCTTCCGCGAGTTCACCCGCCTGCGCGACAAGCGCCGGCTGGACGGCCGCGCCCAGCTCGAAGGCGCCCAGCGCGCCATGCGGACCACCTACACCCGTGAAGTGGACCAGATGGAGCGCAGCCTGGAGCTGCTCGCCAACATCGGGTCCACCGCCCCGTACGTGGGCCTGGTCGGTACGGTGTTCGGCATCATGGTGACCATGCACGACATGATCAACAGTGGCGAGCAGGCCGGTATCGCCTCGGTCGCGCCGGGCATTTCCGAAGCCCTGTTCGCCACGGCCATCGGCCTGTTCGTGGCGATCCCGGCAGTGTGGGCCTACAACCGCTTCACCACCCGCGTGGAGCGCCTGTCGGTCCGCTTCGAAACCTTCGCAGAAGAGTTCAGCTCGATCCTGCAGCGCCAGACCGCGGGCGACGAGTAAGCGCCCAGCACCAAGGACCCTGCCATGACCGCTGCCATTGGCCGCCGCAAGCGCCGAAAGCTCAAATCCGAAATCAACGTCGTGCCCTACATCGACGTGATGCTGGTGCTGCTCATCATCTTCATGGTCACCGCGCCGCTGCTCACCCTGAGCTTCGATGTGGACCTGCCCAACTCCCAGGCCAAGGCCCTGGAGAGCAAGCAGGACCCGGTCGTGGTCTCGGTGCGCCTGGACGGCCAGCTCACGCTGAAGCTGCCTGACGCCAAGGAGCCGGCCGTGATGGAGGCGGCCGAACTGCAGGCGCGCCTCGGCGCCCTGTCGGCGCAGGACAAAAACCTGCGCGTGATCGTCGCCGCCGACCGCGCCGTGGCCTATGAAAAGGTCGTTGCGGCGATGGACGTGATCAAGCGCGCCAATGTCGAAAAGGTGGGTCTGGCGACCGATGCACGCTGAAGCCCTGCCACCGCAGCGCCAGCCCGAGGAAAAGTGGGGTCTGCCGATCGCGCTGGCGTTGGCCGTGCACCTGCTGCTGGCGCTGGTGTTCATCGCCGCCTGGCTGTGGTCGCCCCAGCGCAGCACCGAGGCTGCCGCCGGCGACCCGGCGATCGAGGCCAGCCTGCAGTTGTCGGCCGCCGAGGCCTCCGCTGCACGGCAGGCGCTGCGCGCCTCCGAATCGCTGCCTGCGCTGCCCGAGCCGGTTGCCCAGCCCGAGCCCATTCCCGAAGACACCGTGCCGCCGCCGCAGCCGCTGCCCGAGCCGCGTCCGCAGGATGCGCCGACCCCGCAGCAGCAACAGGCCCAGGAGCGCGTGGCCCAGCCGGACAAGATCGACCAGGAAGCGGTCAACGCCCTGGCGGTGTCGGCCGAGAAGGCCAGGCAGGAGCAGGAGGCCAAGCGCCGCCAGGAACAGATCGACCTGACCGAGCGCAAGCGGCAGGAGCAGGCCGAGCAGAAGCTGCGGCTGGCAAAGCAGCAGGAAGAGGCCGACCGGAAGAAGAAGCTGGCCGAGCAGGAGCAGAAGGCCAATGACGCCAAGGCCGACGCCGAGCGCGACAGGAAGCTGGCCGAGATCCGCGCCAAGCGTGCGCAGGCCGAGAAGGAAGCCAAGCTGGCCGAGCAGAAGCTGCGCCAGGTCACCGCCGCGCGCGCGGCCAGCGCGGCCGCCTCGACCGCCGGCGCTACCGGGGCTGCCCAGCCGGCAGCCGGTGCGGGTGGTACCAGTGACGACCTGCGGGCCAAATACGCCGCCGCCATCCAGGCCAAGGTCACCGAGACCTGGATCCGTCCGCCGAGCGTGTCGCCGGGGCAGGGCTGCCGTATCGCGATCGTGCAGTTGCCGGGTGGCCGGGTGATGTCGGCGACCGTGGTGCCGCCATGCCCGTACGATGACGGCGCCAAACGCTCGCTGGAGGCGGCCGTGTTGAACGCCCAGCCGTTGCCCTACCGCGGCTTCGAAACCGTTTTCGCGCGCGAACTCACCCTCAACTTCCGGCCGGAATGAGTGCCTGGGGCGCCCGTATCGTTAACGCGATGTGAGAGCGCCCCGGTTCGACACTCGGATTTCACGTGTGGTTGATTCATGATTGCGAAACCGTTCAACCCGGTTCTGTTATCCCTCGTTGTGGTTTCCCGACTGAGCATTCCATGAAGATGATGTCTCGTTTACTGGTCGCGTGCGCGGCCCTGTTGCTCCCGTTTGCTGCCCTGGCGCAGCAGAAGGGCCTTGAAATCGACATCATTGGCGGCCGTGTCTCGGCCACGCCGATCACGGTGGTGCCGATGCCCTACCAGGGCTCCGCCGCCGCACCGGCCACCGATGTCGCTGCCGTGGTCCGCGCCGACCTGGACCGTTCCGGCCAGTTCAGCACCCTGCCTGACGCGCAGATCGTCGAGAAGCCGACCCGCGGCAGCGAGATCCAGTTCCCCACCTGGCGCGCGCTGAAGCAGAACTACATCGTGGTCGGCCGCGTCATGGACGCCGGCGCCGGTGCCTACCGCGTCGAGTACGAGCTGTATGACGTGCCCAAGGGCGAGCGCCTGCTCGGCCTGGCGATGACCGCCCGCGGCACCGCCATGCGCGATGTCGCCCACCAGATGGCCGATGCCATCTACGAGAAGATCACCGGTGTCCGCGGCGCCTTCTGGACCCGCATCGCCTATGTCACCGCCAGCGGCAAGGGCGATGCCATGCGTTACGCCCTGATGGTGGCCGACTCGGACGGCTTCAACCCGCAGACCATCGTGCGTTCGGCCGAGCCGCTGCTCTCGCCGACCTGGAGCCCGGACGGCAGCCGGCTGGCCTATGTCAGCTTCGAGCGCGGCAATTCGGCCATCTACATCCAGAACATCGCCACCGGCGCCCGTGAACTGGTCACCAGCTTCCGCGGCATCAACAGCGCCCCCTCGTTCTCCCCGGACGGGCGTCGCCTGGCCCTGTCGCTGTCGCGCAGCGGCAACCCGGAAATCTACGTGATGGACCTGGGCAGCAAGCAGCTGACCCAGTTGACCAACCACTTCGCCATCGACACCGAGCCGACCTGGAGCCCGGATGGCAGCAGCGTCTACTTCACCTCCGACCGTGGCGGCCGCCCGCAGATCTACCAGGTCCCGGCCAGCGGCGGCAGCGCCTCGCGCGTGACCTTCCAGGGCAACTACAACGCCACCCCGAGCCTGTCCTACGACGGCAAGAAGCTGGTGGTGGCCCAGGGCAGCGGCAATACCTACAAGATCGCGCTGATGGACAGCAGCCTGGGCTCGGCGCGCTGGAGCACGCTGTCGCCGGGGTCGCTGGACGAATCGCCGAGCTTTGCGCCCAACGCAAGCATGGTGTTGTATGCCGCCCGTGAGGGTGGCCGAGGTGTGTTGTATGCCGTGTCGGCCGATGCGCGCGTGCGCCAGCGGCTGGTTCTGGCCGACGGTGACGTCCGCGAGCCGTCGTGGTCGCCATACCGTACAAAGCGCTAACAGAGTGTTAAGATTCGCCGTATTCATCCCTCATCCGGCTTTAGGAGCCTCAAAGGTATCGCCATGAACAAGTCCACCCGTGTTCTGCTTGTCTCCCTGTTGTCCGTGGCCGTCCTGGCCGGTTGCTCCAAGAAGGTGAAGGAAGCGCCGGAAGCTCCGGTCGATACCGGCACCTCGACCACCCAGCCGACCGGTCCGTCGACCTCGGGCCTGTACGGTCCGGGCGATCTGGATACCGATTCCTGCCTGCGCCAGCGCGTGGTGTACTTCGATCTGGACCAGGACAGCCTGAAGCCGGAGTTCCAGGCCATCATGGCCTGCCACGCCAAGTACCTGCGTGACCGTCCGTCCTCGCGCATCACCCTGCAGGGCCACGCCGACGAGCGCGGTTCGCGTGCCTACAACCAGGCCCTGGGCGAGCGTCGTGGCAATGGCGTCTCCTCGGCGCTGCAGGCCAACGGTGGCTCGGCGTCGCAGCTGACCGTCGTGTCCTACGGTGAAGAGCGTCCGGTCTGCACCGAGACCAACGAGTCCTGCTGGTCGCAGAACCGTCGCGTCGAAATCGTTTACACCGCTCAGTAATAGATGCGCCTTCGATTCATATCGATGATCGTTGCGGCAGCCCTCGTGGCTGCCGCACCGGCCTACGCGCAACGTCAGAGTCTGGCCGACCGCGTGGGGTCGCTTGAGCAGCAGGTGCTCAACAACCAGTCCAACACGGACATGCTCAACCAGCTCAATCAGCTCCGCACGCAGGTGCAGGCGCTGCAGTCGCAGGTGGAGCAGTTGCAGCACGAGAACGCCCAGCTCAAGCAGACCAGCCAGGACCAGTATCTGGATCTGGACGGGCGGCTGAACCGGCTGGAAGGCGGCACTCCGCCGGCCCTGCCTGCCGCGCCTGCTGCCAAGGCCCCCGTGGCCCCCCCGAAACCGGCAACGGCCGCTTCCGAGCGGCCGCCTTCCGTGCACGGCGATCCTGGCAGCCTGTCGGCCAGCGGCGACGAACGCACCGCCTACAACGTCGCCTTCGACGCCCTCAAGGCTGGCAAGTACGACGATTCCGCGCAGCTCTTCCTGAGCTTCCTGGAGCTGTACCCCAACGGCGTGTATACCCCCAATGCCTTGTACTGGCTGGGCGAGAGCTACTACGCCACCCGCAATTTCCCGCTGGCCGAGGCGCAGTTCCGCGACCTCGTCTCGCGCTACCCGACCCACGACAAGGCGTCCGGTGGCATGCTCAAGATCGGCCTGTCGCAGTATGGCGAAGGCAAAACCGACGCCGCCCAGGCCACCCTGGAGCAGGTCGTCAGCACCTACCCGGGCTCGGATGCCGCGCGCACCGCGCAGGACCGCCTCCAGTCGATCCGGCTGGGCCAGCAGATCCGCTGAGACCCCGCCGGCCCAGGCCGGTATACTTGGCTGTTGGGCGACCACCAGCGCGGTCGTCACCTGTAGGGCCGGGCCATGCCCGGCCGTCGTCGTTTCCGCAGCCGTAGTCCCAGAACACCTCATGACCGCATCCCTGTCCGCCGCCGCCGCGCTCCCCAGCGAGATCGTGCAATCGCCCCTGCCGCGCCTGAGGATCACCGAGATCTTCACCTCGTTGCAGGGCGAAGCCGATACTGCCGGCTGGCCGACCGTGTTCGTCCGGCTGACCGGTTGCCCGCTCAGGTGCACCTACTGTGACACCGCGTACGCCTTCCACGGCGGCACCTGGTGGGACATCGATGCGATCGTGGCCGAGGTGGTGGCGCAGGGCGTCCACCACGTCTGCGTGACCGGCGGCGAGCCGCTGGCGCAGAAGCGCTGCCTGGTGCTGCTTGAAAAGCTCTGCGATGCCGGCCTGGATGTCTCGCTGGAAACCTCCGGTGCGCTGGACGTCAGCGCGGTGGACCCGCGCGTCTCTCGCGTGGTTGACCTCAAGACCCCCGGCTCGGGTGAAATGGCCCGCAACCGGCTGGAGAACCTGCCGCTGCTGACCCGCCGCGACCAGATCAAGTTCGTGCTGTGCAGCCGCGAGGATTACGACTGGGCGCGCGGCATGGTCGCCGAGCACCGGCTCAATGAGCGCAGCATGGTGCTGTTCTCGCCGAGCAAGAGCCAGCTGAGCCCGCGCGAACTGGCCGACTGGATCGTCGAGGACCGCCTGCCGGTGCGCTTCCAGATGCAGCTTCACAAGCTCCTCTGGGACGACGCGCCCGGGCGATGACCGGCTGCCGGGCGGCCCCCGGCCGCTCTTACTGATTCATTCCGGCGCGGGACAGCGTGCTGGCTTTCCCGCAACCTACCGGAAACACCCCCATGAAGAATGCAGTTGTCCTCCTGTCCGGCGGCATGGATTCGGCCGCCGTCGTCGCCATCGCCCGTGAGCAGGGTTTCGCCGTCCATGCGCTGAGCGTGCGCTACGGCCAGCGCCACACCTCCGAACTCGATGCCGCCGCCGCGGTGGCCACGGCGCTCGGCGCCGTCGCCCACAAGACCGTCAACGTCGACCTGCGCAGCATCGGCGGTTCGGCGCTAACCGACGATATCGACGTGCCCGAGGCGGGCGGCGAGGGCATCCCCGTCACCTACGTGCCGGCGCGCAACACCATCATGCTGTCCGTCGCCCTGGGCTGGGCCGAAGTGCTGGGCGCCAACGACATCTTCTGCGGCGTCAACGCCGTGGACTACTCCGGCTACCCGGACTGCCGCCCCGAATTCATCGCGGCCTTCCAGACTCTGGCCAACCTGGCCACCAAGGCCGGCGTGGAAGGGGCGGGCATCCAGGTCCACGCCCCGCTGCAGTTCCTGAGCAAGGCCGACATCGTGCGTGAAGGCGTGCGCCTGGGCGTGGACTTCGGCCTGACCGTGTCCTGCTACAACGCCGACGACAGCGGCGCGGCCTGCGGCCACTGCGATGCCTGCCGCCTGCGCGCGCAGGGCTTCGCCGATGCGGGCGTGGCCGATCCCACCCGTTACGCCTGATCGCCACACGGGTACGCCTGCGCGCCAAGATAGGTTAGAATGCGCACCCCCGGCAGCGATGTCGAGGCATGCAATGGGCCGTTAGCTCAGTCGGTAGAGCAGAAGACTTTTAATCTTTTGGTCGATGGTTCGAATCCATCACGGCCCACCATTGCATCGATGAACGAAGGCGCCTGCGAGGGCGCCTTTTTTCGTTGCGCCACGTTGCGGCCCGCCAGCATTTCACGCACTCTTTCTGCTTCATTGAAGGCAGGGACAGCGCATGATGCAGGGAACGCACACCACGGCGGCGGTGGCAACCAACGGATCAGCTGCTGCACGCAGCGGGATCGCGCCCGGGTGGCGCCGCGCAGCCGGGGGCGCTCTGCTGCTTGCCGCGCTGGGCATCGCAACCGTGCAGGCAGCGCCGGACGCCGGTCTGACGATCGAGTACTACGACGTGCAGGGAACCACGCTCGAGCAACTGCGCGAGTCGCTGCGCACCCTCGGACCGGTGGATGACGATGGCGAACGCCACCACGGCCAGGTGCGCTGGAACCTGCAGTGGCGCTACAACTACAGCACCGATCGCGGTGGCTGCCGGCTGACCGGATTCACCGTCCAGCGCAGCACCACCATGCAGTTGCCGCGCTGGGTGGATGTGGATCGCGTGTCACCGGCGCTGCGCAGTGATTGGGAGCGGTACAGCCGCGCGCTGCGCCTGCATGAGGATGGCCACGTGGAGACCGGTGCGCTGGCGGCGGCCGAGATCGAACGTCGTACGGCGGCGGTCAAGCGCAGTCCCACCTGCGCGGCACTGACCGCCACGCTGGATGAGATCGGCAAGGCCGTGATCCAGGAATTCAAGGCGCGCGATGTCGAGTACGACGCGACGACCGGGCATGGCGCCACGCAGGACGCGCAGATCTGAAGAACACGCGATTAGCTCCCGCTCAACGCGACCGCCGGTCACACCGCGATCAGCCGGCGTGACCGCGATCCCGTCAGTATCGCGCCAGATCGAGATCGATCACGTCGAGCACCCGTTGCGCACGGGCGCGTGCCGACTCCCCGGCACGCGCGCCCACCGCAACATCCGGCACGATGCCGGCGACCTCGTCGCTGCCATCGGCACGCAGCCGCACACAGTTGGGGATGCGCACGCGCAGATGGCTGTTGGGCAGTTCGGCGGGTGACTCCGCGCTCATGAACCCGCAGCCGTAGCCGCCGCTGCGGGTGCCGACAACACGCGCGATGCCGTTGTCCTGCAAGCGGGCCGCGAACATCTCCGCCGAGGACGAGGTTTTGCCGTCGATCAGCAGATAGACCGGGCCGTGCCAGGCACCGCGGTGCGCACGCACGTCCTGCGCCCAGTCCAGGCGGTGGGCGATGAGGAAGTCGTCGAGCCGATCCACGGCCGGGTCGGCCAACGGGCCGCCGGACGTCCCTGCCGCGACCAGGCGCCGGCAGCGCTGCGCCGACCAGTCCTGTTGGGTCTGCCAGACCCACGACAGGTCGCAGGCAGGGGACTGTGCGGCACGCAGCGCGGCCGCAAACGCCGTGCGCTGCTGCGTCAGCATCGGGCGGGCACGGGCGTCGGGGTGGTGGCGGGTCAGCGCGTCGTCGAGTCGCTCGAACTGTTCCTGCAGATAGTCGACGCCGGTGCCGGACGCGCTCATCTGCAACGTGGCCGAGCGCACCGGCTGATCGGTAAACAGGCGGGCGAGGGTATCGCCGCTGTCGTCGCCACCGGGGTTGGTGCCGACGTCCACCAGCACCGCGTCCACCGCCTGCTGCCGGAAACGACGCAGCGTGGCGGCGATCTCCGCGACCCAGGCCTCCTGCAGCGTGGCCCGCATCGTGCGCACCCCATCGGCGTGGCGCAGCTGCGGCCACAGCCGATGGCACAGGCCGGGATAGCGCAGCGCATCGAACTCGTGCAGGCGCAGCAGGCCGACGCGGCCTCCGTGGGCAAGGGTGATCACGCCGCTGCGCAGGGCCGGGTCGGCGCTGCCGCCGTCGGCGTGGTACGCCGGCAGCGTCTGCAGCGGCAGGCTGTAGTCCTGGCGGCCTTCTTCGATCACGCCCAGCACCGCGCAGCCGGTGGCCGCGTCCAGGGCGCGCGGGTCCACCGCGGTGGGCATCGGCCCGGGTGCATCGGTTGATTGGCGGTCGAGCAGGGCCAGATGCCCATCATGGAAACCGGCCAGGAACGTGCGCAGTGCCTGTTCCGCTTCGGCATCGTCGTGCGCCTCGTCCAGTGCGCGGGTGGCGGCACGTGCCAGGGCCGGCAGGTCCACACCGCTCTGCGGCGACGCCATCCAGGCCAGGTGGGCGTAGTCGTCCTGCAGCGTCTGCGTCAGCGCGGCCAGATCGGCGCGCCAGGCGGCGCGGTCCACCTCGGTGGCGGCGTGGACAGGTGCCGTTGCCAGCACCCCGAGCAGTGCGCCGGTGAGCGCCATCCGTAGCGTGCGTGGTGTCATCCGTGATCTCCGCGGGTGCGGCGCGCCGTTGCGCCGGTGTCTGCATGGAACCTGCACGATGCTAGCAAACAACAGCGCCCTCACACCCCCGTTCCGCAACCGCGCGCATGATCAGGCCGTACCCCTGAAGTCGGGATCGACGATCCCACGGAGCGGTGCCATGAAGACCATCAACACCGGCCCGCGCGTCCGCGCGCTCAACCAGATCATCGGCGTGGCCCGTGACGGGCACGACCTGTATGCGCGCGGCGTAGCGGACATGCAGGACAGTGACCCGGACCTGAGCGCGCTGCTGATGCGCATGGCGGAGTCGAGCGCCAGGGTAGTGGACCGCGTGAGTGGACTGGTACGCAGGGAAGGCGGCCGGCCAGTCCGACACGGCACGATCATCGGCCATGTGCGCGGGTATTTCGGGTGGCTGGGTACGGTGCTGGGCGATGCCGGCATCCAGTATCTGAGCGAAGGCCAAGCCAGCGAGGCCCGGTTGATCCGAGTCATGGAAGCGGCGGTACGCCACGGTGACCTTGGTGAGGACACGTACGGGACGCTGGACGCGATGCTGCGCGACACACGCCTGTGCCACGACGACATGCGCGGGCGGCTGGACACCATGCGCGCGCGCGATCCCTGAGGAAGCGTCGGACATCTCATGCAACAGTACCAGCGGCACGCAAGGCGTGCCCGCCACGGAGTGGGTCAATGATGATCGTACTGAAGGATTCGACGGGCAGGCGCCTGCGTCTGGGCGAGGGGTGTCTGCTGGAAGACGGCGTACTGTTCCACCGTCGCACGATGCTGGTGGCGGTTGGCGATGGCCTCCGCCTGGCGCCCGGCGTGCTTGACGTGATCAACGCGTCGGTCGCCGGCAGCGCGTGGTTGTCGATGGAACAGGAAGGCAACCTGGCCGCCCGGCCATTGCGCTGGGAAACGCTGCATGTATCGAGCTGAGTCCCCGCGTCGTTGCAACCCCTTACACCCGTGAGGCTGCGCGGACGCGCAGCCCCACCGAATCTGTGCAACGCCGCCGCTGTTACTTCTGCTGCGGCGAACGGGTGCTGTCTTTGTTGTCCTGCTGCTGCTTCTGCTGCTTGGCCAACGCGTCCTTGTGCTCCTGCTCCTTCTGCTGGTCGGTCTGGGCAGCGGCATTCTTCTGGACGTTGTTTTCGTTGTTCTGCATGGTGGACATGGTGTTACTCCAATACGACGTGATGTCGCAGGAGCCATACTGGACCGGGTGCCGTTACGCAGCGGTCGCACGCACATGAGGGTAGGGTTAGTGCCCGTTCCCGTGCGTGGAACCATTCAGATGAACAGGTCGATCACGTCAATCAGCGTGTCAGTGCTGTCGTGTTCGTGCTGGCGCTCGTAGTGGTGCTGGTCGCGCGCGTCGAGCTGCTCATCGTCGATCAGGCCGCTGAAGTACACCATGCCGACAAGCAGTACCACCGGCGATGCCAGCAGCGACAGCAGCAGCTGGAACAGCCCGAGCAGCACGCCGCCCTTGAACATCGTCGCGATGGCGAGCACGCCGCCGCAAAGGCCGAGCGCGATCCCCAGCAACAACCCGGCCCAGCCCCACGGCAGCAGGAAACTCAGCCATGACAGCAGCAGGACCAGCCATGCCACGCGCGCGCGCCGGCTTGGCGGCGGTGTCCTGGCAGAAGACGCGGAGGCGGACGCAGAGGAAGGCGCGGGGGAAGTGCTGGCGGTCGACATGCAGGGTCCTTCTTGCAAGAGGGCTACATCCTACCGTCCGCGCGCCGTACGCGCAGCGGCGTGCACCTGCCCTCAACGCGGAGGTGGCGATACTGCGGGCGATACCCGTTGCGCGCCGGTGCGCGCAGAATACGAGCCTGTCCGTTGTCGTACCGCTGGAGGTTGCATGAACCGTATCGTCCTTGCCGTTGCCGTCACACTGGCCCTGGTGGGCTGCTCGCGCAGTCCTGAGCCGGCCGACCCTGCATCCCCCGCAGCGGCGCCTGCAGCGCGCACCGCCCCCGTCGCACTGCCTGCAGCGCCGTCGGATACGGCCACCGCCACGCCCTCGTTCGACTGCGCCAAGGCCACGTCCGATGCGGAAAAGTGGGTGTGTACCGACGAAGGACTGGCCGCACTGGACCGTCAGTTGGCTGCACGGTACAAGCGCGCGCAGACCGCGCCGGACGAAGTGGATATCGCGGCCGAGCAGCGGGGCTGGATCAAGGGGCGCGATGCGTGCACCCGCGCCGTGGACCCGCGCCAATGTCTGCGCGAGGCCTACCAGACGCGTCTTGTGGAGCTGACCGTCAGCGGCGGCGGCGTCCCCGCGAGCGCAACCGGCACTTATCGCTGCGACGATGCCGACAAACCGCTGAAGGTCGTGTTCTACAACGACATCGACCCGGCAGCGGCGATCGTGACTCTGGGCACCGACCAGGCCATCGTGTTCCCGATCGAAAGCGCCAGCGGCAGCCGCTACGGCCGCGAAGGCGTGGCGTTCTGGGAACACCAGGGCGAGGCGACGCTGGACTTCTACGGCACCGCGTTGCGCTGCACGGCGGACCGCTGACGGCGTCGAGGATCAGCGTACGCGTCGGTAGCGCACCTCGTTCTGGCGATCGCCCACCTCCGTAGTGACAAAGCCGTCGCGGCTCTGGCTGATGTCGAACACGCTGTCGCCGACATTCAGCCGGCCGCCGTTGACCCAGCCGGACAGGGTCTGGCCGCGCGCCTGCGCGGACATGCGGCCGTCGCCGTCGATGCGCATGCGGATATCGGTACCGTACATGGCGTTGTAGCCCTCGAACTCCCCGATCATCCAGGACGGCACATACGATGTGTGGCGGGCGCCCTGGTAGCGGGTGTCGTCGTAGCGGTCGTCGGATGTCTTGTTGGCGTTGTGGACCATCGCGCCCAGGATGGCCGCGCCGATCAGCACGCCGGCGGCCACCTTGGCGTCGTGGTTGTCATCGTTGTCCCGGTCGTGGCGCGAGCCGCTTCCCTGCACGCGGAAGGTGGCCCGGCAGCCGTCGTCCACCCACACCTCGCGGCGGTCGTAGTCCCAGCTGCGGCCTTGGCGGCAGTCCGCGCCGGACAGCTGCCGGTCCAGGCTGACATGGCCGGCGTACGGCAGGGAGCAGGCGTGATACCGGTTGTCGCGGCTTTCGCAGGTGACGACATCATCGGCCCGCGCATCGGCGAGGCCGGCTATCATCAGCAGGGGGGCACTCCAGAGAAGACGGGTCTGCATGGCACGTGTCCGTGGCCCACGGGCGGGCCCTGTAGATCGAACGATGCCAGTCGCGGATGAAAAATGGATGAAGGCGCGTGCCTGCGCCGCTCAGGCCGCGCGGCCGGTTTCCATGACACCGAAACAGGTGCGGATGGCATCGAGCAGCTCGCTCATCGAGTACGGCTTGGGCAGGAAATGGATGCCCTCGCGCAGGCGCCCGGTCACCTCGGCCGGGTCGAGTCCGGAGGTGACCAGCACCGGCAGACCCGGGTGATGGGTACGGATGCAGTGGGCGGCGTCGATCCCGTTGAGCTCGCCCAGGCACACGTCGGTAAACACCAGGTCGAACCGCTCACCCGCGCGCAGCAATCCCAGCGCTGCCTCGGCCGTGCTCACCGCCGTCACCTCGCAGGCCTGGCTCTCCAGCGCGAGCCGGCTGAGCTCGCGGGTATCTTCGGTGTCTTCGATCAGCAGTACGCGCGGGATGACGTGGCGCTTGGACAGCAACATGACGCGGAATTCCTGGGGTCGGCCGGAAACGGCGCGCAAGTATGGGGCGGCGAAGGTTAGCGGGTCGTGCAGGCGGCCCGGTGGGTGCGATGCCGATGCAGCAGATACACGCCGGCGACGGCCAGCAGCGCGGCCGACAGCCGCAGGCTGTTGCCCTGCCAGCCGATGGCGGTGGCATCGTTTACCTGCATGACGTTCCAGGCCATGTTCAGCGACACGTGCAGCACCACGGCGCTCCACAGCGTGTTGCGGTCCAGGCGGCACAGCACGGCGAACACGACGCCGCCGATGCCGGTCATTGCGAACACGCGTAGTGCCATGCCGCCGCCACCACCAAAGGACCACCAGTGGATGGCGCCGAAGATGACCGCCTGTACCAGAGCCGCTGGCCACCAGGGCCAGCCCTGATGGCGGTGGGCGAACAGGAAGCCGAAGCCGCGGAAGATGATTTCCTCGGCCAGTGGAAACAGCAGTGCGAGCATCACCAGCGGCAGCAGGCTCGCCTCTGCGCTGATGCCGCCCAGCCACCACAGGCCAAGCCAGCACGGCAAGGTGGCCAGCAGCACGATGGCCGGACCCTGCCAGCCGCTGCCGCCCAGCCCCAGGGCATGCCGGAGGGGCAGGCCGGGACGCAGCCAGGCCGCAACGGCAAGGACCAGCAGCACGCCCAGTCCGTTGTCGACGATGGCGCCGCCGAAGGGAATGGGCAGGCCGGGAATCGGCACGCCGGCCCAGCCGGCAAGATCACGCAGGTTGATCGACACCAGCAGGGTGATGACGATCAGGCTGGCGCTGAGCCAGCGGGGACCTGGGTGGGGGGCGGACATGGCCGGATTCCTTGGCGTGTGGTGCGCGCAGTGTGCGGCGCTGGCAACGCGGAATCATGGGGCAGAGGTCGGGGGGCCGTTGGTCATGCGGCGTTGCGCCGTACTCAGCCACGGCAGGGTAGAGTCGGGGTTTGATCGATGGAGTGGCGACGATGCAATGCCCCGTATGCAAGACCCAGGCGCTGGTGATGTCCGAGCGCCAGGGCATCGAGATCGACTACTGCCCGCAGTGCCGTGGCGTCTGGTTGGACCGTGGCGAACTGGACAAGATCATCGAACGCTCGGTGGGCGGCGCCGCGCCGGCACCGGTACGTTCGGCCGCGCCTCCGCCGCCTCCGGCGGTGCAGCATCGCGATACGCGTCATCTGGGCCAGCAGTACGGCGACCAGCAGGGCTATCGCAAGAAGAAGAAGGAGAGCTTCCTGTCGGACCTGTTCGACTTCTGAGCCGGACCGGCTGCGCCGGTCTCAGGGCCGGCGCAGGATGAACTCCAGGTCGCGGCTGTCGCCGACCACGAAGTCGTACTGGCCGACCGGCACGCAGCCGTAGCGCGCATAGAAGCGCTGCGCACCGTGGTTTTCCGACCACACGCCCACCCACAGGGTGCGGCGTGCGGGCTGGTCCAGCCAAGTGAGGAACGCGTCCATCAGGCGCGCGCCATGACCACCGCTCTGGTGGCGTGCCAGCACATACAGGCGCTTCAGCTCGATATCGCCCGGGCGCGCATCGGCATGGGGCAATCCGTTCGGGCCGGCTGCCAGATAGCCCACCGCGCGCCCGTCCTCTTCCAGCAGCCACACCGCGCTGTGCGGATCCTCCAGCTCGCGGCGCTGCGGTGCCGGGCTGTAGTGCGCCTGCAGGAACGCGTGAAGATCGTCCGGCGGATACGAATCGCCGAAGGTTTCGGTGTAGGTCGCGATGGCGATGGCCGACAGGGCGTCGGCATCGGCCACGCTGGCACGGCGGATATGCAGGGACATGGGAGCGCGGATGGGGAAACGGTGCGGCAGCTTACGGCATCCCGGGCATGCCCCGGGCGCGCGCGGCGCCCGGGATGCATGCTGGCCTAGAACCAGACCCGCACGCCGGCGACCCAGCGGGTGTCGCGCGCGTCTTCGCCGGCGGCCGCGTGATAGTCGGCGGTGTCGCCGAACAGGCGCTCGTGACTGATGCCGATGTACGGGGCGAAGCGGCGGCTGAACTCGTAGCGCAGGCGCAGGCCGGCCTCGACCTTGTTCAGGCCGGCACCGGTGCCGTATTCGGGTTCATCCTTGGCCGAGAACGTGGCCTCCACCAGCGGCTGCAGGATCAACCGGTTGGTCAGCAGCAGCTCGTATTCCACTTCGACCGTGGCTGCGACCTGGCCGCCTTCGCCGACGTAGGCGGTGGCGGAGGTTTCGAACTTGTACGGCGCCAGGCCCTGGATGCCGATGGCCGCCCAGGTGCGCGAATCGGCAGGACGGATGTCCTGCTTCACCCCGACCAGGACGTCCCACCACGGCGACACGCTGCGGCCGTACAGCAGCTCCAGGTCCGACGATCCGGTGCGGCCATCGCTGCGTTCGCCTTCACTGCGCAGCCAGAGGCGGTTGATGTTGCCGCCGATCCAGCCGCTGGCCTCCCAGGCCTGGCCATTGCCGTGTTTGCCGTCCCACTGCTCCAGGCGGTTGATCAGCACCATGCTGTGGATCTCCGGCGCGTGTTCCATCGCGTCGTGGTCGATCGGCGGAAACGCGGCGATGCGATCGGCCTCGGTGACGGCGGGAATCGGCTCCAGCGGTTCCCGCAGCGCGGGTGCTGCGTGACCCATCGCCGCATGGTCCATCCGGCTGTGGTCCATGCTGCCGTGGTCCATCGTTGCATGGTCCATCCGGGTGTGGTCCATGCCGTCATGGTCGGGGTTGGAGGTCGTCCCGGCGGTGGCGGGTGGCGACGTGTCCGCCGCCACGGTGGCATGCGCATGCGACTGCGCCCAGGCGGGCGCTGACAGGGTGGCCAGCAGCGCCGCCGTCAGCAGGCGGGGCGCGTGAGCGGTGAGCGTGCTCATTCTTCAATCCTCACTTCGCGCATCATGCCCGCTTCCATGTGGTAGAGCAGATGGCAGTGGTACGCCCAGCGGCCCAGTGCGTCCGCGCGCACGCGGTAGGTGCGGCGCGTGCCGGGAGGCATGTCGATGGTGTGCTTGCGCAGGTGGAAGTCGCCGTCGGCGTTTTCCAGGTCGCTCCACACGCCGTGCAGGTGGATGGGGTGCTGCATCATCGTGTCGTTGACCAGCACGATGCGCATGCGCTCGCCGTAGTTCAGGCGCAGCGGTTCCGCGCTGGCGAAGGGAATGCCGTCGAAGGACCAGCTGAACTTTTCCATGTGCCCGGTGAGGTGCAGCTCGACCTCGCGGCCGGGATCGCGCCCATCCGGATCGTCGAACAGGCTGCGCATCGCGCCGTAGGTAAGCACCTGGCGGCCGTTGTCGCGCAATCCGATGCCGGGATCGTCGAGCTTGGGCTCGGTGGCCATGCTCTGCATGTCGATCAGCGGATTGCCCGTCTCGCTCGGCGCGTGGCGCGGCGCCTTGTCGTTGCCGCCGTGCGCGGCGTGGCCCATGCTGGCGCCGCAGCCGCCTTCCATGCCCTTCATGTCGTGGCCCATGCCGCCCATGTCGTGGCCCATGTCGGACATGGTCAGCAGCGGGCGTGGGTCGCGCGCGGGAATGGGGGCCTGCAGGCCGTGGCGTACTGCCAGCGTGCCGGCGGCATAACCGGTGCGGCCCATGTCCTGGCAGAACAGGGTGTAGGCATCCTGGCCGCCGGGTTCGACGATGACATCGAAGGTTTCCGCTGGTGCGATGCGGAATTCATCGATGGTGACCGGATGGATGTATTGCCCGTCGGCGGCGACCACGGTCATCTTCAGGCCGGGAATGCGCACATCGAAGTAGGTCATCGAGCCGCCGTTGATGAAACGCAGCAGCACCTTCTCGCCACTGCGGAACAGCCCGGTCCAGTTGCCGGCCGGCGTGGTGCCGTTGAGCAGGTAGGTATAGGTATGCGCGTTGATGTCGGAGATGTCGGTGGGGGTCATCCGCATCCGGCCCCACATGCCGCGGTCGGCGGTGGCCGCAGCCCAGCCGTCGCGGCGCACGTCGCGCAGGAAGTCGGGCAGGGTGCGCTTGTAGTAGTTGTCGTACTCGGCGAGCTTCTTCATGCGCCGGAACAGCGCACCCGGGTCCATGTCGGTCCAGTCCGAGAGCATGATCACGTGTTCGCGGTCGTAGCGGTACGGCGCCGGCTGCAGCGGGTCGATGATCAGTGCGCCGTACAGGCCGGCCTGTTCCTGGAACATCGAATGGCTGTGGTACCAGTACGTGCCGGACTGCTTGAGGGTGAACCGGTACTGGTAGGCCTCGCCCGGCGCGATGCCGTTGAAGCTCAGGCCTGGCACACCGTCCATGTTGGCTGGCAGCAGGATGCCGTGCCAATGGATGGACGTGGGGTGGCCCTGCAGCGCATTGGCCACGCGGACCGTGACGGTATCGCCTTCGCGCCAGCGCAGGATGGGCGCCGGCAGGCTGCCGTTGACGGTGATTGCCGGGCGGGTACGGCCGGTGAAGTTGGCGAGCGACTCGCCGATGCTCAACTGGAACGCCTGGCCGCTGAGTACCTGCGGGGCGGCAGCGAGCGCGGGACCGGCGGCGGCGAACGCGCGCGGGCTGAGGCCGGTGGCGGCCAGGCCGGCGGCGACGCCTCCGGCGGCCAGCCCCTGGACGAACAGGCGGCGCGACGGCATGGGCAGCGTGCCCGGGCCGGGTTGGGTTGGGAAAGACATTGCAGCTCCGAATCGGATCCAATGGCACGCGCAGGTGCCGATACGCCAACCGCGCACGCAGCGCGGGGCATCGCGTCAGTCGGGCGCTCGCGGGGAGCGCGGGATCAGGCGATCGGAGGGCGGGTGATGCGGTCCAGCGGCAGGCTGGGCAGCCCGGCGCGGATCGGCGGCAGCGGTGCCTGCGCGGGCGGGGGCGGTGTGGCGATCCAGGCGATCTGTACGGCCAGGCTGGGTTGCTGTGCACAGGTGCGCAGGCAATCCTTGATCTTGCAGGGATCGCCCTGCTGCGGTGCCTGGGCGTGGTCGAGCCCCGCCGACGGCGGCGGCGCGGTCACGGCGTCGTGGCCGTGGCAGGGCGGCGCGGGAGCGGTGACGGCAGCATCCACCGGGTGCGCCATTGCCAGCGCCATCGGCCCGGCCAAGGCGGCGTTCAACCCGTTGAGCAACAGGCTGAGCATCAGGATCAGGCGCAGGAGCAGGCCACCGGCGGTCATGGGCGCCACCTTACCGCCAACGCGGCGACGGCGCATCCGTGGCTGAACGCGGGATTCAACTCTGGAGCCCACTCCGTCAGCGCGTACGGTCCCATCAGCCTTCCTCACGCACGATCTCGACCAGCCGCGCGCCATAACGCGACAGCTTGGTGCCGCCGATGCCACCGACCCGGGCGAGCGCATCGACGCTGGTGGGCCGCTGTTCGGCGATGTTGCGCAGGGTGCTGTCGTGGAAGATCACAAAGGCCGGCACGTTCTGTTCCCGCGCCAGCTCGGCGCGCAGGCCGCGCAGGGCGTTGAACAGCGCCAGGTCCTGCGGCAGCACGGACAGGCCGGTGCGCTGGCCGCTGCGGTCGCGCTCGCGGCCGGCGGCGGGGCTTTCGCGGCGCATCATCACCTTGCGCCGGCCCTTGAGCACGTCGCGGCTGGCATCGGTGAGGCGCAGGCCGCCGTAGGCATCGCTGTCCACTTCGAGCAGGCTGGCGGCCACCAGCTGGCGGAACACGCTGCGCCAGGTGCGGGCGTCCAGATCCTTGCCGATGCCATAGGTGCTCAGTTCGGTATGCCCGAACTGGCGGATCTTCTCGTTCTCACCACCGCGCAGGATGTCGATCAGGTGGCCGACGCCGAAGCGCTGGCCGCTGCGGTACACGCAGCTCAGCGCCTTCTGGGCGGCCACGCTGGCATCCCAGGCATCGGGGGGGACCAGGCAGTTGTCGCAGTTGCCGCAGGGCTGCGGGTAGGTTTCGCCGAAGCCGGCCAGCAGAACCTGGCGGCGGCACTGCATGGATTCGCAGTAGCCGAGCAGGTGGTCGAGCTTGGTGCGCTCGAGTGTTTTCCGCTCTTCGCCGGCCTCGGACTGCTCGATCATCTGCTTGAGCAGCACCACATCGCCCAGGCCGTAGCAGAGCCAGGCCTCGGCCGGTTCACCGTCGCGCCCGGCGCGCCCGGTTTCCTGGTAGTAGCCTTCCATCGACTTGGGCAGGTCGGTATGCGCGACGAAGCGGACATCGGGTTTGTCGATGCCCATGCCGAAGGCGATGGTGGCGCACATCACGATGCCGTCCTCGCGCAGGAAGCGGCGCTGGTTGGCGGCGCGCACTTCGGCGGGCAGGCCGGCGTGGTAAGGCAGTGCGTTCATACCCTCGCGGCACAGGAACTCGGCGGTCTCCTCGACCTTTCGCCGCGACATGCAGTAGACGATGCCGGCCGCGTCGCGATGCGCCTTGAGGAAGTCCAGCAGCTGGCGCTTGGCGTTGTCCTTCTGGACGACCGTGTAGCGGATGTTGGGGCGGTCGAAGGAGCTGACGAAGTGCTGGGCGTTGGTGAGGTCCAGCCGCTCGGCGATTTCACGCTGGGTCGGCGGGTCGGCGGTGGCGGTGAGCGCGATGCGCGGCACGTCCGGCCAGCGCTCGTGCAGCACGGTCAGCTGGCGGTATTCGGGACGGAAGTCATGGCCCCATTGCGAGACGCAATGGGCCTCATCGATGGCGAACAGGGCGATCCGGCTGCGCGCCAGCAGGGACAGGAAGCGGCCGGTGAGCAACCGCTCCGGTGCGACGTACAGCAGCTCCAGTTCACCAGCCACCAGCTCCCGTTCCACCCGCGCAGCGGTTTCCGCGTCCAGCGTGGAATTGAGGTACTCGGCGCGCACGCCCAGCTGGCGCAGGGCGTCGACCTGGTCCTGCATGAGGGCGATCAGCGGGGAGATGACGATGCCGGTGCCGTCGCGCAGCAGGGAAGGCACCTGGTAGCACAGCGACTTGCCGCCGCCCGTGGGCATCAATACGAGCGCGTCATTGCCGGCGGCGACATGTTCGACGATCGCCTGCTGCGGACCGCGGAAATCGTCGTAACCAAAGATGCGGCTGAGCAGGTCGTGCGCGGGGCGGGAAGACATCGACGTAGTTTACAGGGCCGAGCGACCTGAGGAGGGTCAGTCGACTCTGGATCTGAACGTCGGCGATGCGCCATCCGGGGACGAAGCCCCCCTTGAGACCAAGGGGGGACAGGAGGGGCAACGCCCCGGCGGGATTACTGCAGCAAGGAACGCAGCATCCAGGCGTACTTCTCGTGGGTCTGCAGGCGCTGGGTCATCAGATCTTCGGTCGGGGCGTCGTCGGCGTCGGCGGCCACATCAAGCACCTTGCGGGCGGTGCGGCACACGGCCTCGTTGGCGGCGACCAACTGGCGTACCATTTCACGCCAGTCCGCGCTGTCGGTCAGGCCCGGTTCCTCGGCGATCGAGGTCAGGGCCGCGAACTCGCGGTAGGAGCCGGGGGCGTTGAAGCCCAGTGCACGGATACGTTCAGCAACGTCGTCCAGGGCTGCCCACTGCTCGGTGTACTGGGTCTCGAACATGGTGTGCAGCGAGTTGAACATCGACCCGGTGACATTCCAATGGAAATTGTGGGTCTTCAGGTAGAGCGTGAACGCATCCGCCTGGAAGGCCGCCAGCCCATCGGCAATCTTCTTGCGATCGCCTTCCTTGATCCCGATATCGATGTTCGGGGCCGAGGGGGCCGCCGTTGCCAGCTTCTGCTTACCGGTCTGGGTCTTCTTTGCCGGCGTCTTGGTTTTCGCCATGGGGGATATCCTCCTTGTGGATGGGATGGCCTTCACAATAGATCAGACTAACCTTTCAGATGTAATCAAAGTTTTAAAACGATCCGATTGATGACCGCTATCAACAAACCCTCCGTTTCCTCTCTGCACCTGCACCAGCGCGCGATCGACGGGGCGATGAGCCGCGACCGCGGTCGCTTGCTGGGGATGCTCTCGCGCTGTCGCGCCAAACCGGCCGATGCGGCGGTGGCGGCCGCGTTCGAGCAGGCCTTGCAGGCGTCGGTACAGCGGCGTGAGGCACGCGCGCGGAACCGGCCGACGATCAGTCTGGACGACACCCTGCCGATTGCGCGTGAAGCTGAACGGATCACCGCCCTGATCCGCGACCACCAGGTCGTGGTGATTGCCGGTGAGACCGGGTCGGGCAAGACCACCCAGCTGCCGAAGCTGTGTCTGGCCGCCGGACGGGGCGTGGCGGGGATGATCGGCTGCACCCAGCCGCGACGGATCGCCGCACGTGCGGTGGCCACCCGTGTGGCCCAGGAACTCCAGTCCGAGCTGGGCACGACGGTGGGGTACCAGGTGCGCTTCACCGACCGGGTTGGCGACGACACCCGCATCAAGTTCATGACCGACGGCATCCTGCTGGCGGAGATCAGCAGCGACCGCTGGCTCTCGCAGTACGACACGATCATCGTCGACGAGGCCCACGAGCGCAGCCTCAACATCGACTTCCTGCTGGGCTACCTCAAGCAGCTGTTGAAAAAGCGGCCGGACCTGAAGTTGATCGTGACGTCGGCGACGATCGACACATCGCGGTTCGCCGAGCATTTCGACGATGCGCCGGTGATCAGTGTCGAGGGACGCACCTTCCCGGTGGAAGTACGCTACCGCCCGCTGGAAGGCGAGGGCGGCGGCGACGAGGAGGGCGGCCGCGACGGCGAGCGCACCGTGAACGAGGCGGTGGTGGCGGCGGTGGATGAGATCACCCGGCTCGATCCGCGCGGCGACATCCTGCTGTTCTTCCCCGGCGAACGCGAGATCCGCGACGCGCACCAGTCCCTGGAACGGCGCAAGTACCGCGAAACCGAGGTGCTGCCGCTGTACGCGCGGCTGTCGGTGAAGGACCAGGACCAGGTGTTCAACCCGGGCAGTAAACGGCGCATCGTGCTGGCCACCAACGTGGCCGAAACCTCGCTGACCGTGCCGCGCATCCGCTATGTGGTCGATCCCGGCCTGGCCCGGGTCAAGCGTTACAGCCCGCGGCAGAAGCTGGACCGCCTGCATATCGAAGCGGTGTCGCAGGCCAGCGCCAACCAGCGCAAGGGCCGTTGCGGACGTGTGTCGGAGGGCATCTGCTACCGCCTGTACTCGGAAGCGGAGTTCCTGTCGCGGGCCGAGTTCACCGACCCTGAAATCCGCCGCTCCAGCCTGGCCGGCGTGATCCTGCGGATGCTGCAGCTCGGCCTGGGACGGATCGAGGACTTCCCGTTCCTCGAAGCGCCGGACGAGCGCGCGATCGCCGATGGCTGGCAGCAGCTGGGTGAACTGGGCGCGGTGGACGCCGAGCGTCGGCTGACTCCGGTCGGGCGACAGATGGCGCGCCTGCCGGTGGACGTCAAGCTGGCGCGCATGCTGGTGGCGGCGCAGGCGCAGGGATGCCTGCGGCCGATGCTGGTGATCGCCGCGTTCCTGGGTATCCAGGACCCGCGCGAGCGCCCGCCCGAAGCGCGCGCCGCCGCCGACAACGCGCACGCGCTGTTTGCCGACGGCCGCTCCGAGTTCGTCGGCGTGCTGCGCCTGTGGGACGGCTACCGCCAGGCCCATGAGGACCTGACCCAATCCAAGCTGCGGGGCTGGTGCGAACGCCATTTCCTTGGCTTCCTGCGCATGCGCGAGTGGCGCGAGCTGCATCGCCAGCTGCGCGTCCTGTGCGAAGAACTCGGCTGGACCGAAGAGCCGGCCGCAACGGCGCTGGAACCTTTGCTGGCCGGATCGTCCGCGCCGGCGCCGACGCGCGACGATGATGCCAGGATCAAAGCCACCCGTGGCCAGCAGCACCGTGCCGCACGCCTGGCCCGCGAGGGCAAGGCCGAGCCGCTCCCAGCCACGGCGGCACCGGCATCGGCCGCGCCTGCCGACGCCCGCGAGGCGCGCGGTGGCTTCAGTGAGAAGGTGCGCGCTGCGGCCTACCAGACGCTGCACCGCGCGCTGATCGCCGGCCTGCCCACGCAGATCGGCCACCGCAGCGACAAGGGCGACTTCCTTGCCCCGCGTCAGCGCCGGTTCCTGCCGTTCCCCGGCTCGGTGCTGGCCAAGCGGCCGCCGCCGTGGCTGCTCACCGCGACGCTGCTGGATACCCAGAAAATCTGGGGCCTGACCAACGCGGCGATCGAACCGGACTGGGTGATCGCCGAGCTGCCGCACCTGCTGCTGCGCAAGCACTTCGACCCGCACTGGTCGCGCGCGCAGGGCCAGGTGCTGGCCTCCGAGCAGATCAGTCTGTTCGGGCTGGTGCTGGCACCGAAGAAGCCGGTGCACTACGGCCGCATCGCGCCGGGCGAGGCGCACGACATTTTCGTGCGCCAGGGACTGGTGACCGGCGAGATCAACACGCGCGCCAGCGTCATCGCCGACAACCTCAAGGTGCTGGAGCAGGCGCGCGAGGAAGAGGCCAAGCTGCGTCGTGCCGGCATCGTCGCCGACGAAGGCTGGCAGGCCCGCTGGTACCTGGACCGGATCCCGGCCGAGATCCATTCGGCTACCGGCCTGGATACGTGGTGGAAGGGACTGGCGCCGGACAAGCGGCGCGCGCTGGCGTGGACGCTGGCCGATCTGTTGCCCGGCGAGGGCAGCGATGCCGACCGCTATCCAGCGTACCTGCCGCTGGGCGACGCGCGGCTGGCGCTGCATTACCGCTTCGAACCCGGCAGCGAGGACGACGGGGTCAGCCTGGATGTTCCGCTGCACCTGCTCAATGCGCTGGATCCGGCGCGGCTGTCGTGGCTTGCGCCGGGCTTCGTCGCCGACAAGGCCTCGGCGCTGATCCGCAGCCTGCCCAAGGCGATGCGTCGCAACTACGTTCCGGCGCCGGATTTCGGCCGTGCGTTCGCCGAGGCGTACCCGGACCCCACCGCTGACGATATCCGCGGCGAACTGGCGCGGTTCCTGTCGCGGGCCACCGGGGCGCAGGTGGCGGCCACCGACTTCGATGATGCCGCGCTGGAATCGCATCTGCGCATGAACCTGCGCCTGCACGACGCCAATGGCACGCTGCTGGCCACCTCCCGTGATCTGGATGCGCTGCGGGCACGCTTCGGCGAGAAGGCCGGGGCGGCCTTCGCCGCGCGGGCCGGGCGGGCGCTGGCGGCCGACGGGCTGCGTGATTTCCCGGCCACGGCGATTCCGCTGCAGGTGCCCGGCGAAGCCGGAGTGCCGGCCTATCCGGCGTTGGTGGATGACGGCGAGAGCGCCGCGCTGCGCATCTTCGCCGATCGCAACGAAGCACTGGAGCAGCATCCGCGCGGGGTGCGCCGCCTGCTGGAGATCGCGCTGGCCGACAAGGCCAAGCAGGCGCGCAAGCAGTTGCCCGTTCCGCCCAAGACCGGGTTGTTGTATGCCGCGATCGAATCGCAGGAGCGGTTGCGCGGGGATCTGGTCGAGGCGGCGATGAACGCGGTGCTGGCCGATGGCCTGGGTGACATCCGCGACCCGGCCGCGTTCGCGCAGCGGCGCGATGCGGCGGGCAAAGGCCTGTTCGGCGAGGCGATGGCGCGGCTGAAACTGGCCGAAAACATCCTGGCCCACGTCGCCGAGCTCAAGCCGCAGCTGGAAGCACCGTTGATGGGCTGGGCACGCGGCAATCTGGACGACATGGAGCAGCAGCTGGCCGCGCTGATCCATCCCGGCTTCCTGCGCGATACGCCGGCCGATGCGCTCGCACAGCTGCCGCGCTACCTGCGCGCGATGATCCTGCGTGCCGAACGTGCCAAGCGCGATCCGCCACGCGACCAGGCGCGGATGCTGGAACTGCGCCCGTTCCTGGACGCGCTGCACGAGGCCGAACAGCGCGGCCAACGCGACCGTCCGCAGTGGCAGGAACTGCGCTGGGATCTGGAAGAGCTGCGGGTGTCGCTGTTCGCGCAGGAGCTTGGGGCAAAAAGCGGGATTTCAGCCAAGAAGCTGGCCCAGCGCGTGGCGGCGCTGCGCAGGCCTTGAGCCAATGGCCGCCCCGCGGGTTGCGCGGGGCGGTCGCGGTTACTTGACGCGACGGACCTTGGCGCGGGTGTTGGCGCCCTTCACCTGCAGGTACCAGGCGCCCATCACGCCGGGGGTGATGGTGACCTGCGGCGACTGCGCGCGGATGCCGGACAGGCTGGCACTGTCGGTCTGCTCCCACTCCTGCGCATTGGCCAGCACATAGCGGCGGCCCTTGCCGAAACCGCGGAACTCGCCTTCCAGCGTGCTGATGATCGGCTCGCTGCTGCCGAAGTCGAAGAAGCCGCGGTTCTTGACGATCACTTCCTGGCGGCCTTCCTCGCGCGCCTGCTCCTTGACCTGCTCGCGGACCTGCTCGCGCACATCGGCGGCAACGGCGGCGACCTTGCCCTGCAGCCAGTTGTTGAGTGCGGCCAGTTCGGCGGGTTTGAGCTTGTCCAGGCCGGCTGCCTTGAATTCCTCCGGCGTCATCTGCTGCTGCAGGTCGCCTTCGACCACGCGCTGTGCCCAGGCAGGTGCCGACAGGCTGAGCAGGACGGCCACAGCGGCCAACAACCGCAGACGGGAAAAGCGCATGGCAGGTCTCCTTGGGATGAACGCAGTGTAGGGCCAATGGGCCGGTGCAGCGGTTTTGATTGTTCCCTCGCACGGGCGGCGCTAGTGTAGCTACCTCTGTCTTGTCTGCACGATGCTGTGAACCGCGCTTCTGTCCCCGGCCTGGATGCCTTGTTGAACCGACCCTCGGCGTCGTCGCTGCCGCCTGCCCTGTGCGAGGCGCTGCGCGCGCGCTGGCAGGCGCCCGATACCGATCAGCAGATGCGCAGCAGCTGGACGGTGCTGGCTGACACGCTGGACGCGCTGGCGCTGCTGTCGGCCGATGAAAGCGCGTTGCTGGCCGCTCTGCTGTTCGACCTGCCGGGACTGCGCGCCGGACTGGACGGCCTGCCCTTGGGCACGCTGAAGCCGGCGGTGGTGGGCCTGCTGGAGGGCCAGGACGCGGCCGACCAGGTGTGGGCGCTGCACGCCGGCCGCGAGGCCGGTCGCAACAGCGAGGGCCTGCGCCGGCTGCTGCTGTCGATCATCCAGGACCTGCGCGTGGTGCCGATCCTGCTGTCGCGGCAGCTGGCGCGCATGCGCGCGGCCGACCGCCTGCCGGACGAACAGCGCCGTGCGCTGGCCCAGCTTACCCGCGACATCCATGCGCCGCTGGCCAACCGCCTGGGCATCTGGCAGTTGAAGTGGGAACTGGAAGACCTCGCGTTCCGCCATCTGGAGCCGGAAACCTACCGCCGCATCGCCCGCGAGGTGGATGAAACCCGCGTGGCGCGCGAGCGCTATGTGGAAAGTGTCAAGAAGGCGCTCGCGCGCGAACTGGCCGCTCAGGGCATCCACGCCGAGGTCAGTGGCCGCCCGAAGCACATCTACAGCATCTGGCGGAAGATGCAGAAAAAGCGGCTGGCCTTCGAGCAGCTGTACGACATCCGTGCGTTGCGGTTGATGGTCGATGACGTGGCCGCCTGCTACGCGGCGCTGGGCGTGGTGCATGCGCTGTGGGCGCCGGTACCCAGTGAATTCGACGATTACATCGCGCGGCCCAAGGCAAACGATTACCGCTCGCTGCATACGGCGGTGGTCGGCCCGGAAGGGCGCACCATCGAAGTGCAGATCCGCACCCATGACATGCACGCCCAGGCCGAACTCGGCGTGGCCGCGCACTGGCGTTACAAGGAAGGCAGCAAGGGCGCGGAGAAGGCGTTTGATCGCAAGATCACCTGGATGCGGCAGTTGCTGGAGCATTCCCAGGACGGGCAGGCCGGCGAACTGGCCGGCGCGCTGGATGCCGAGCTGACCGAGGACCGGGTGTACGCGCTGAGCCCCAAAGGCGAGGTGATGGACCTGCCGCAGGGCGCCACCCCGCTGGATTTCGCTTACCACGTGCACACGATGGTCGGGCACCGCTGCCGGGGCGCCAAGGTCAACGGCCGCATCGTGCCGCTGACCTATCGCCTGCGCAGCGGCGACCGGGTCGAGATCCTCACCTCCAAGGAGGCCGATCCGCGGCGCGACTGGCTGCTGGCCTCCAACGGCTTTCTGGCCAGCAACCGCTCGCGGGAGAAGGTCCGTGGCTGGTTCCACAAGCTGGACCGGGCGCGCAATGTGCAGGCCGGTCGCGATCTGCTCGACCGTGAACTCAAGCGCCTCGGTCTGCAGCACGCCGACCTCGGCGTGGCGGCCAGAAAATTCCATGCCGACAGCGTGGACGATCTGTATATCCAGGTCGCACTGGGCGATACCGGGCCCAGCCAGGTCAGCCGTGCACTGCTGGAGGCCGAACGTGCCGCCAGCCAGCCGACGGTACCGGCACTGCCGCGCCCGACCGCGCGCCGCGACAGCCTGGGCAAGTCCAAATTCACCGTGCAGGGTGTGGGCAACCTGCTGGTGCAGCTCGCGCGGTGCTGCCAGCCGGTGGCCGGCGAGCCGATCGTCGGCTACCTCACCCGCAGCCGTGGCGTCACTGTCCACCGCACCGACTGCGCCGCACTGGCGCGCCTGTCGGCGGCCAGCCCGCAGCGCATCCTGCCGGTGGAGTGGGGCCAGGCAGGCGGTGGCTACGAAGTGGACGTGGTGGTCGAGGCCGTGGACCGGCGCTGGCTGCTCAAGGACATCACCAATCTGATCGCGCAGGAAGACGCGTATGTGCTGGACATCCACAGCGACAACGTGCGCAACAGTGGTCGTGCGCACCTGCGGCTGCGGCTGAAGGTCAGCGATTACGGTCAGTTGTCCACGCTGCTGGGCAAGCTGGATGCCCTGCCGGGTGTCAGCGAAGCCCGGCGTCTAGGCTGACCTCACGTGACGCCGGCTAGGCTCGCGGCATGAGCCGTGACGCTGACAGGCAGAACCGCGCGCACGAGGTGCTGAGCCGCGTCCGTCGCGAAGGGCGCTGGTGGTGGCTGCAGGCACGTCATGCGCGGCGCATCTGGCGCTGGGCGGTGCTGGCAGCGGCGGTCCTGTTCATTGCCCTGGTGCTGCTGCGCCGGCCGTTGGCCAACTGGTTCTGGGACGCACCGCCGATCGAGCATCTCCTGCAGCAGGGCGACCGCGCGCTGGCCGCCGGCCGGCTGACCGCCACCGATGGGACCGGCGCACGCGAGTGGTATGAGGCCGCGCAGGCAATGGACAGCGACCGCGCCGAGGCGCGTGCCGGACTGGTGCGCACCGGTCAGGCGGCGGTGCAGCAGGCCCGCGGTGCGCTGGCGCAAGGCGACATCGAGGCTGCCGAGACGGCGCTGGCACTGGCGCGCACGCTGCAGGTGCCGCGGCGCGATGTCGATGGGGTGGCCCAGCAGCTGCGCCAGCAGCGCGTGGCGCGCGCCGGCGTGGAGGACCTGCTGGCGCGCGCGGCCGCCGCGTTGCAGGCGCAGCGCCTGGACGACGGCCCGGACAGCGCGTTGCCGCTCTACCAGCAGGTGCTGGTGCTGGTCCCCACCCAGGTGCAGGCCCTGGAAGGACGCGAAGATGCCCTGTCAGATCTGCTGCAGCAGGCGCGGGCGAACGCCGTGCGGGGGGATGTGGCTGCCGCGGCGGCGGCCGTGCGCCGTGCGCGTGGCTTCGATGCCGGCCATGTGGACCTGCCCGCTACCGAGGAAGCGCTGAACATTGCGCTGGAGCGGCGCCTGCGCGACGGCCAGGCGGCACTGCGCCGGGAGCGCCTGGAGACGGCGGTTACCGCTTTCCAGGCGGTGCTGGCGGCGGCGCCGGACGACGCCGCCGCGCGCCAGGGACTGCAGCGCGTGGCCGAGGCCCACATGCAGCGCGCCGCGCGCCTGGCCGGTGACTTCCGCTTCGAGGCGGCCGGGCAGGCGCTCGCCTCGGCCCAGGCGCTGGGGGCGTCGGCGCGCACACTGGCCGACGCGCGCCGGGGTATCGAGCAGGCCCGGCAGGCACAACGGGCGCTGCAGGCGCCGACCGCGCCGCGGGCGCAGCGCGAGCGCAGCCTGATGGCGCTGCTGCGGCGCATCGAGGAGGCCGAAGCGCGTGGCGACTTTCTCGCGCCACCGGGCCGCAGCGCCTACGACGCGCTGCGCGAAGCACAGGCCCTGGCGCCGCAGGATGTGCGCGTGCGCGCCGCCGCCGGGCGGCTGCTGCCGGCCAGCCGCACCTGCTTCGAAGACCGTCTGCGTGAGAACCGGGTGGTCGCCGCAGGCGCATGCCTGGAGGCCTGGCAGACCCTGGCGCGCAGCGATGCGAGCCTGTCGCAGGCCCGGCAACGCCTCGCCCAGCGCTGGCTGGCGATCGGCAGCGAGCGGCTCGGCGCCGGTGATATCGACTTTGCCGCGCAGGCGCTGGACCAGGCGCGCCACTGGCAGCCGGACCTGCCCGAGCTGCCGGCCTTCGCCGAGCGCCTGCGCAGCGCGCAGGGCGGCTGAGCCGCGGCGCACCGCCGACCCGGGTCGGCTATAGTGCCGCCGTTGTCATTTCCGCCCAGCCCCGCAATGCCCACGCATGCCCGTGTCTTCTTCCGCTCTCCCTGCCGCGCTCCGCGCGGCAGCGTGCCGGCGCGCTGCGCGACTGCCGCCCGGGATGTGGCGTGACCACGGCCGGCGGCCTGCAGGTCTCCGTTGCACTCTGCACTTGGAATGGAGAAGCGTTCCTGGCCGGGCAGCTGCGCAGTATCGCTGCCCAGCGCCGGCGTCCTGACCAGGTGGTCATTTGCGACGACTGTTCCAGCGATTCGACCTGGTCGTGCCTGCAACAGGAAGCGGAGACGCTGCGCGGGCTCGGCATCCAGGTCGACCTGCATCGGCATGCGGCGAACCTGGGCTACGTGCGCAACTTCGAGTACGCCCTGCGCCACTGCCGGGGCGACATCGTGTTCCTGTGCGATCAGGACGATGTGTGGCATCCGGACAAGGTGGCCGAGTTTGCGGCGGCGTTCGAGCGCCGCCCGGCCCTGACGATGCTGCACGGCGACGCCCGGCTCGTCGACGGGCAGGGCGAGCCGCTCGGTGCGCGTCTGTTCGAGGTGCTTGAGGTGGGTGCCGATGACATCGCGCGCGAGCACCGCGGCGAGGCATTCGAGGTGCTGCTCGGGCGCAACGTGGTGACCGGTGCCACGGCGGCGCTGCGCCGTGGCCTGGTCGATGTCGCCCTGCCGGTCGCGCCGGGCTGGATCCATGACGAGTGGCTGGCGCTGGTCGCGGCTGCCGGCGATGGTCTGGACTGCCTGGAGCCGCCCCTGGTCGATTACCGCCAGCACGGCGGCAACCAGGTCGGCGCACGGCGGCGTGGCGTGCGCGACCGCGTGATGCATGACGGCGCGGCGCGCCGGGCGTACCTGACCAAGCGGGTTGCACAGCTGGAAGCCCTGTCGGCGCGGATTGACGACGGCCTGGTGCTGTCGGCCGAACGCCGGACAATGGTGCAGCAGCGGCTGCTGCATGCGCGCGCACGTGCCGCGCTGCCCGGGTCGTTCTGGGCGCGCGCGCGGCAGGTATGGGGCGAGTACCGTAGCGGGCGCTACACACGCTTTTCCAATGGCCTGCGTTCGCTGGCCATCGATCTTCTGGATGTGAAGTGACCGACATGACGATTTCCCAGGCCACGCCCCCCCGGCAGGCCGTGGCTGCCGCCGACATCTGCGCGGTGATCGTGACCTACGCGCCCGATCTGGATCTGCTGGCGCGCGTGGTCGCAGCCGTGCGTGACCAGGTCGGGCACGTGGTGGTGTTCGACAACGGCAGTCCGGCGGCGGATGTGGCTGCCCGGCTGCACACACTCGCCGGGGAGGGCGTGAGTGTGATCGCCTCGCCGGTCAATGTCGGTCTCGGTGCAGCGCTCAACCGTGCGTGTGAGCAGGCGCGCCGGATCGGCGTGGGGCACGTGATGCTGATGGACCAGGACAGCGTGCTGGAAGCCGGCATGGTCCAGACCCTCGCCACGGCGCTGGCGGCGCTGCAGCAGCAGGGACCGGTGGCGGCGGTGGGCCCCCAGTTCCGCGATTCGCGCAGTGGCGATCTTGCGCCGTTCATCCGTCTTGGTTTTCCGATCAACCACAAGCTGTATGGCGGCCCGGGCCAGTACGTGCCCTGCGATTTCCTGATCACCTCCGGTTCGCTGATTCCGCTGGCGTCGCTGGATCGCGTGGGCCCGATGGACGAGTCGCTGTTCATCGACAACATCGACATGGACTGGTGCTTCCGGGCGACGGCGGCGGGCTTGGGGCTGTATGGCGTCTGTGATGCGCAGATGCAGCACAGCATCGGCGAGCAGTTGAGACCGTCCCGGATCAAGCGCGATGGCGTCATCGTGCACAAGCCGTTCCGCCTGTACTACATCATGCGCAACCGGGTATTGCTGTACGGGCGTCCGCACACCTCCCGGGTCTGGGTGGGCCAGGATCTCCCGCGGCTTGTCCTCAAGCTGATCAGCAACGGGGTGGTCATCGCGCCCCGCCTGGTTCGCCTGCGGTTCATGTTGCGCGGCCTCTGGGATGGCGTGCGCGGGCGCAGCGGTCCCATGCCGCCTGCGTAGCCGCCTGAACGCCGCACAGGCAGGCGCCGCAACGGCTGCTGCGCTGCGTTAGACTGCCGCGATCCTCCTGTTGCGCAATGTACCGTGCCCCGACGCCACGATTCCGACGAGTTCGACGAGTTCGACGACGACACCGAAAGCCGCTGGCCGCAGTGGCGCCGCCGCCTGATCACCTGGGGCATGGCCGCGTTCGCGCTCGCGCTGGGATTCCTGATCCCCTATACGGTGTACCTGAACCAACAGGTCACCCAGCGTTTCGGTGAACTGCGCTGGCAGATTCCGACCCGTGTCTACGCGCGCCCGCTGGTGCTGGCCCCCGGCGTGGCGATGGATGCGCAGACACTGAAGACCGAACTGGCGGCGTCGGCCTACCGGGAAGACGGCACCGGCAAACCGGTGGCCACCTATGCCCAGGAGGGCGGCCGCTTCATCATTTCCAGCCGCGGCTACAACGATGTGGACGGCCCGGTGGCGCCCCGCCGCGTCGAACTGAGCCTGTCTGGCGGCCAGGTTGCCTCGCTGCGCGATGCCGACAGCCGCAAGGCGCTCAAGGCCGCGCGCCTGGACCCGGCGCGGATTGCCACGCTGTACGGGCAGAAGCAGGAAGAACGGCGCCTGGTCCGGATCGAAGAGACCCCCGAACTGCTGGTGACCGGCCTGCAGGCGGTCGAAGACAAGGACTTCAACCGCCATCACGGCATCGACCTGAGCGGCATCGCGCGGGCGATCTGGGTGACGGTGCGCTCCGGCGGACAGAGCCGCCAGGGCGCGTCCACGCTGACCCAGCAGCTGGCCCGCAGCGGTCTGCTCGGGATCGGCAAGGAACAGACCGTCACCCGCAAGTTCAATGAAGTGCTGTACGCGCTGATCATGGAGGCGCGCTACGACAAGCGCACCATCCTGGAGGCGTACCTCAATCAGGTGTACCTCGGGCAGCGCGGCAGCCAGGCCATCCACGGCATGTCCTCGGGTGCGGAATTCTGGTTTGGGCGCGATCTGTCCTCGCTCGGCACCGAGCACGTCGCGCTGCTGATCGGTCTGGTCAAGGGCCCGTCCTACTACGACCCCCGGCGCAACCCGGAGCGCGCGCTGGACCGGCGCAACTTCGTGCTGGGCAAGCTGCATGAGAGCCAGCTGATCGACGATGCCGAGTACCAGCGTGCGCTGAAGGCGCCGCTGGGCGTGCCGAAGAATCCCGGCCTGATCGCGGCGAACCGGTTCCCGGCCTACGTGGACCTGGTGCGCCGCCAGCTGGGTCACGACTACCCGGAGGCCGCGCTGCAGGGCGCAGGCCTGAGCGTGATGACCGGCATGTCGCCCTCCGCGCAGGCGTACGCGGAAGGCGCGGTGACGCGCACGCTGAAGTCGCTGGAAACCAAGCGTCGCCCCGAGCTGCAGGCCGGGCTGGTGCTGACCGACGTGCACAACGGCGACGTGCTGGCCGTGGTCGGCAGCCGCGACGTGTCCGAGCCCGGCTTCAACCGTGCGATCGAAGCGCAGCGCCAGGTCGGTTCGCTGCTCAAGCCGTTCGTGTATCTGCTGGCGCTGGCGCAACCGGACCGCTACTCGCTGGCCAGCTGGGTCGATGATTCGCCGGTGACCGTGCAGCTCAGCCGCGGCAAGCGCTGGACGCCTGGCAACGCCGACAACCGCAGCCACGGCACGGTGCGGATGATCGATGCGCTGGCGCACTCCTACAACCAGGCCACGGTGCGGATCGGCATGGCGGTCGAGCCGCAGCGGCTCACCCAGCTGATCCATGTGCTGGCCGGTATCAAGGCCGAAGCGAATCCGGCGGTGATCCTGGGCGCGACCGACCAGAGCCCGTATGCGATGGCGCAGCTGTACCAGTTCCTGGCCTCCGGCGGTGAGATCCAGCCGCTGCACGCCGTGCGTGGCGTGCTCGATCCGCAGGGCAAGCTGCTCAAACGCTATGACAAATCCCCCGCGCCGGCACAGGAGGGCGACTCGATCGCCGCCAACCTGATCAGCATCGGTCTGCAGCAGGTGGTGTCCAGCGGCACCGCCCAGCGCCTGAACGCCGACGGCCTGGCCCGCCTGCAGCCCGCCGGCAAGACCGGCACGTCCAACGACGGACGCGACAGCTGGTATGCCGGCTATACCGGCGACCACCTGGCCGTGGTGTGGATCGGCAACGATCAGAACGCGCAGACCGGCCTGTTTGGTGCCAGCGGCGCCATGCGGGTCTGGTCGGGCATCTTCACCCGCCTGCCGAGTTCGCCGTTGCGGGTCAGCAACAAGGGACTGGATTGGCAGTACGTGGAAGCCAGCGGCACCGCCAGTACCGATGAAACCTGTCCGGGAGCCCGTCGCTTCCCGTTCGTCGTGGGCTACGCCCCCGCCTATGCGCCCTGTGCGCCCCCGGCCGTGCTGCCGGAGGGTGAGGGTGACGGGCAGGGGGACGGTGAAACCCAGGGCGGCGGCTGGCGCAGCTGGTTCGGAATGGAACGCAAGCAGGATGCTGCCCCTGAACCGGCGCAAAGCGCGCCGGCGGCCACCCCTCCTGCGCGTTGAGTCCTGCCATGTCTTCGATGTTCCCGCTTCGTCCGATCGCGCTGGTCGCGGTCAGCCTGTCCCTTGCCGCGTGCGTCAGCAGCACGCCGCCGGTAAAACCGCCGGTGGTTGCCACGGTCAGCCCGGCCCAGCGCCTGGCCGCCGTCGACGCTGCTGCCGGCAATGACGACACTGAACTGGCGGTGCAGCCGCTGCGCGATGCCCAGGTCGACGACCTGCGCGCGCATGCCCAGGCCCGCCGCCAGGCCAACGATCTGGCTGGCGCGGCAGAGGCGCTCAACCAGGCCCTGCTGATTGTCGAGGGCGATCCGGCCGTGCTGCAGGAGCGGGCCGAAATCGCTCTGCTGCAGGGCGACTGGGCACGCGCCGAAGCGCTGTCGCGAAAGGCCGTGGACCTCGGCTCGAAGACCGGGCCGCTGTGCCGTCGCCACTGGGCCACCATCGAACAGGCCCGCCTGGCCCGCGGCGAAAAGGAAAACGCGGTGTCGGCGCACGCGCAGCTGGACGGCTGCACCGTCCCGGGCATCAAACGGTATTGAGCAGTGCCGGCCCACGTGACGTAGTGCCGGCCCACGTCACGTAGTGCCGGGCTCTGCCCGGCAGTGCCGGGTTCTGCCCGGCAGCATCTGACCGGGAACAGCAGGGCAGAGCCCCGCTCCACGACGGCAATCCGGCGCGCGGTGGCGGCCGGGGATTATCATGGGGCGATGTCCCGCCTTGCCACTGCCAGCGGCGACGCCCTCAGCGAGGGCGGTGCGCTTGCCAGCCAACTTGATGCCTTCGTGCCGCGCCCGGCGCAGCTGCGCCTGACCGCGGCCATCGCCGAAGCCTTCGACCAGCGCGACGTGCTGCTGGCCGAGGCCGGTACCGGCACCGGCAAGACCTACGCCTACCTGGTGCCGGCCCTGCTGTCCGGGCTGAAGACCATCATCTCCACCGGTACCCGCGCGCTGCAGGACCAGCTTTACCACCGCGATCTGCCGCGTGTGCGCGCCGCACTGGGGGTAGGTCACAGCAGTGCGCTGCTCAAGGGCCGCGCCAACTATCTGTGCCGCTACCGCCTGCAGCAGGCGCGTGGCGAGCCGCGCTTCTCCTCGCCGGAACAGGTGGCCCAGTTCCAGCGCATCCTGGCGTGGTCGGGGCGTACGCGCTTTGGCGATATGGCCGAACTGGACGCGCTGCCGGAAGATTCGCCGCTGTACCCGATGGTGACCTCCACGGTCGACAACTGTCTCGGTACCGAGTGCCCGTTCTGGGACGACTGCTTCGTGGTGCAGGCCCGTCAGCGCGCCCAGGCGGCCGACGTGGTGGTGGTCAACCACCATCTGCTGTTGGCCGACCTGGCGCTGAAACAGGAGGGCTTCGGCGAAATTCTGCCGGGCGCGCAGGCCTTCGTGATCGACGAAGCGCACCAGCTGCCGGAGCTGGCCACCAACTTCTTCGGCGAAGGTTTCGGCATGCGCCCCTGGCAGGAGCTGGCGCGCGACTGTCTGGCAGAGAGCCGCAGCGTGGCCGGCGCACAGGCCGCGCTGCAGGCGCCTGCCGCCGCACTGGAGCAGGGGCTGCGCGATCTGCGCATCGCGATGGATGGCCTGCCGCCGCGCGGCACCCAATGGCGCGCGCTGGCGGTGCCGCAGGTGCGCGACGGATTCGACGCGGCGATGGCCGCGCTGGTGACGCTGCGCGATGGCCTGGCCGGCGTGCGCGAGGCGTCGCCCGGCCTGGACGCCTGCCATGCGCGTGCGCAGGAGGCGGTGTCGCGGCTGTCGCGGTGGCTGGGCGACGATGCGCCGCTGCCGGATTTCGACGTGGACCCCGAGCAGGTGCCGACACCGGCCGAGGTGCTCTGGTACGAACTGACGCCACGCGGCTTCCGTTGCCAGCGCACCCCGATGGATGTCTCCGGACCGCTGCGCGAGCATCGGCAGCGCTCGATGGCGGCCTGGGTATTCACCTCGGCCACGCTGACCGTGGACGGCCATTTCGATCACATCGCGCAGCGGCTCGGCCTGGACGACCCGGTGACGCTGCTGCAGGCCAGCCCGTTCGACTGGGCGCGCCAGGCGCTGTGTTACCTGCCCACCGATCTGCCCGATCCGGGCGCGCGCGGTTTCGGCACCGCGCTGATCCGCGCCTTGACCCCGGTGCTGGCGGCGTCCGACGGACGTGCTTTCCTGCTGTTCGCCTCGCACCGCGCCCTGCGCGAAGCAGCCGAAGCGCTGCGCGATGCCCCTTGGCCCTTGTTCGTACAGGGCGAGGCGCCGCGTGCCACGCTGCTGCAGCGCTTCCGCGAGTCGGGCAATGGCGTGCTGCTCGGCTCGGCCAGTTTCCGCGAAGGCGTGGACGTGGTCGGCGATGCGCTGAGCGTGGTGGTGATCGACAAACTGCCCTTTGCCGCCCCGGACGATCCGGTGTTCGAAGCGCGCCTGGACGCGATCCGCCGCGACGGCGGCAACCCGTTCCGCGACGAGCAGCTGCCCCAGGCGGTGATCGCGCTCAAGCAGGGCGTGGGCCGGTTGATCCGCAGCGAGACCGACCGCGGCGTGCTGGTGCTGTGCGATCCGCGCCTGCTCAGCCGCGGCTACGGCCGGATATTCCTGGATTCGCTGCCGCCGTTCCGCCGCACCCGGGCGCTGGACGATGTCCGCGCCTTCTTTGCGCCACAATGGCCCGCCGACGCGGCCAGCGGGCCTGCCGTTGCCGCTGCCGTTCCCGCCGCTGCAGCGGCGCCGGCCGCCGACGATTTCCCCACTTCCCTGTTCTGACCGCCATGAAACTGCTTGCCTTTGAAACCGCCACCGAAGCCTGCTCCGTCGCCCTGCATGTGGATGGGCAGGTGCTGGAGCGCTTCGAGATCGCCCCGCGCCGCCATGCCGAGCTGAGCCTGCCGTGGGCCGAGGCGCTGCTGGCCGAGGCGGGCGTGGCCCGGTCGCAGCTGGATGCGATCGCGCTCAGCCGCGGCCCCGGCGCCTTCACCGGCGTACGCCTGGCGATCGCGATCGCGCAGGGGATCGCCCTGGCGCTGGACCGTCCGCTGGTACCGATTTCAACGCTGCAGACGCTGGCGCTGCGTGCGCCGGCCGATGCCGACCAGGTGCTGTCCAGCATCGACGCGCGCATGGGCGAGGTGTACGTGGCCCGCCAGGTGCGCGTGGACGGCCAATGGCGGCTGCAGGGCGAGGAAGTGGTGTGCGCGCCCGACGCCGTGGTCCTGCCCGACGGCACGCGCTGGTTCGGCGTGGGCACCGGGTTCGGTGCTGCCGATGGCGTGCTGGCCACGCGCCTGGCGCCGCAGCTGGCGGGCGTGGATCCGCTGGCCCTGCCGCGCGCCTCGGACGTGCTGGCGCTGGCAGTGCCGGCGTTCGAGCGCGGTGAGGCCGTGGCGCCGGAGCGGGTGGAGCCGGCCTATCTGCGCGACAACGTGGCGTTGACCCTGGTCGAGCAGCAGGCCGCGCGGGCGGCAAAGCAGGGGTAGTGGCGTACCGGCGCCCGGCCTCGTCAGTGGCCGGGTCAGCGGTCGTCGCGCAGCTCGCCGCCGGGCAGGAACACCCAGGTACGCGTGACCTGCAGGATGTCCACGCCATCGTCGGTTCTGGGCAGCGGCGGGAACGGCTGGGCCAGGGCGATGACGCGCAGCGCGGTGGCATCCAGCAGGGGGCTGTTGCTGCTGCGCAGGATGCGGCTGCTTTCCACGCTGCCGTCGCGGCGGACGCCCACGGTGATCACCACCTGGCCGCCGAGCCGGCGTTGGCGCGCCTCATCGGGGTAGTTCAGATTGCCCACCCGCTCGGCACGGTCGACCCAGGCCCGCAGGTAGTTGGCGTAGGCGTATTCGCGCGTGCTCGCCGACACGAACTTCCGGTTGGGGCGCTTGGCGTACTGCGCCGAGCGCAGGTGCACTTCGGCCGCCAGCCGCGCCATCTCCGCGTCGCGCTGTTCGCGTGCGGTGACCGGCGCGTCCGGCGTGGGGCGGTCGGGCAGCGGTTGCGGCTGCGCGTCGGCGACGCTGTCGGGGCTGTTGCGGCTGCTGATCACGCGTGCCTGCGGGGGCGGCGGGCTGGCCGCATCCTGGCGCTGCTGCGGCACCGGCGACAGGCCGGTCTGCGGCTGCGGCACGATCCCGGCCTGGTTGTCGCGCGGGCGCTCGGCCTTGTCGTGGTCGCCACCGCCGACCTGGCTGGCCTGGGCAAGGAAGTCGGCCTGTTTGGGCGTCAGCGCGGTCCGGGTCTGGCTGAAGATCACATCCAGGGTCGGCACCAACGGGGCCTGGTCGCTGACCGCGAAGCCCACGCCGAGGATGAGCAGCCCGTGCACGATCACCGACAGGGTCAGGGTCGCGCCCAGCCGCTGCGACTCGCGCGCCTGCGGGCTGGGGGCCGGAGCGACGCGGGCACTCATTGCGGCAGACCGGCCTCGATCGCATCGAACAGCAGCCCGGCGATGTTGAGGCCGAACTGCGCATCCAGTTCGCGTACGCAGGTGGGGCTGGTGACGTTGACCTCGGTGAGATAGTCGCCGATCACGTCCAGGCCGACGAAGCGCATGCCACGGCGCTTCATTTCCGGGCCCACCTGCGCGGCGATCCAGCGGTCGCGCTCGCTCAGCGGGCGGCCTTCGCCGCGGCCGCCGGCGGCGAGATTGCCACGGAACTCGTCGCCCTGCGGGATGCGCGCCAGGCAGTAGTCGACCGGTTCGCCGTCCACCAGCAGGATGCGCTTGTCGCCGGCGGTGATGTCGGGAATGAACTTCTGCGCCAGCGCCAGCGTACGCCCGCCGTCGGTCAGGGTTTCCAGAATCACGTTCAGGTTCGGGTCGCCGGTGCCGCTGCGGAAGATCGAGCGCCCGCCCATGCCATCCAGCGGCTTGAGCACGGCCTGGCCGTGTTCGAGCACGAAGGCTTTCAGGTCGGCACTGCGACGGCTGACCAGGGTCGGCGGACAGCACTGCGGGAACAGCAGCGCAGCCAGCTTCTCATTGAAGTCGCGCAGGCCCTGCGGGTCGTTCACGACCATCGCGCCGGCCTGCCCGGCCACGCTGAGCACGTGGGTGTCGTAGATGAATTCGGCATCCACCGGCGGGTCCTTGCGCATCAGCACGACCTGGCCGGGGCCGAACGGGGTCTGGCTGAATTCGCCCAGGGTGAACCAGTCCCGCGCGTCGTCGCGCACCTGCAGCGGTGCGGTCCGGGCGACCGCCTGGCCGTCCCGCAGCGCCAGGCCGCCCGGAGCGACGTAGTGCAGGGCATGGCCGCGTCGCTGGGCTTCCAGCAGCATGGCGAAGGTGGTGTCTTTGGCAATCTTGATGTCGGCGATGGGGTCCATCACCACGATGACGTTCAACGGCATGGTCGCAACCTGGCGGGCAGGCCGATGATGGTAGCGGCAATGGGCCCCGGTTGCCTGCCCGGCACGGCTGCAACGCAGTGTCCGCCGGCGCCGGTGGCGGCCGCGGGTTTGCGCAGTTCCGGGTCCGGCGGGGGGCGGAGACCCGCGGCCTGCTTGGCGGCAGCCGCGGTGCTTGAAGCCTGCGCCGGAATTGGGATATAGATACGCTTTCGCAGCGGCGCCAGACCAGCAGAAGCGTCGCGCGCTCGGGGAAAGGTAATGACTGAAAACATGGCTGCGGGTGGGGAACTCGCAGGGCTCAGGGTCATGGTCATCGACGATTCGAAGACCATTCGCAGGACCGCGGAAACACTGCTCAAGCGCGAAGGCTGCGAGGTGGTGACCGCGACCGATGGTTTCGAGGCGCTGGCCAAGATCGCCGACCAGCAACCGCAGATCATCTTCGTGGACATCATGATGCCGCGTCTTGACGGGTATCAGACCTGCGCGTTGATCAAGGGCAACCAGCTGTTCAAGTCCACGCCGGTGATCATGCTGTCCTCCAAGGACGGCCTGTTCGACAAGGCGCGCGGGCGCATCGTCGGCTCGGAGCAGTACCTGACCAAGCCATTCACGCGTGAAGAACTGCTGGGTGCCATCCGCACATACGTAAACGCCTGACCAGGGGGGAAAGGCACAATGGCTCGAATCGTTCTGATCGAGGATTCACCGACCGACCGTGCGGTGTTCACGCAGTGGTTGCGCAAGGCCGGCCATGAAGTACTGGAAGCGGACAACGCCGAGGACGGGCTCCAGCTCGTGCGCGAGCAGTTGCCGCAGCTGGTGCTGATGGACGTCGTGCTGCCGGGCATGAGTGGTTTCCAGGCGACCCGCGCGATGGCGCGGGACGCAGCGACCAGGCACATCCCGGTGGTCATCGTCAGTACCAAGGCGATGGAAACCGACAAGGCATGGGGGCTGCGACAGGGGGCGGCCGATTACATCGTCAAGCCGCCGCGCGAGGAGGAACTGATCGCGCGGATCAACGAACTGGTGGTCTGATGCGCTCTCCCTTCGACATCCTGGAAGCCTACGAACGGCGCAGCCTGGCCCATGCCGTGCAGCTGCCGGAACGACAGTTTTCGCAGGATCTGTGGCGTGGTGTCGGCTACCGGGTCGGCAGGCGCCGGCTGGTGTCCGACTTCCGTGAAGTGGTTGAAATCGTGCCGATGCCGCCGGTGACCCCGGTGCCCGGCGCGCAGCCGTGGCTGCTGGGCGTGGGCAACCTGCGCGGCAATCTGTTCCCGGTGGTCGACCTGAAGTACTTCCTGGAAGGCGAGCGCACCGTGCAGCAGGAAGGCCAGCGCGTGCTGATCATGCGCCAGGCCGGTGGCGACGTCGCGCTGACCATCGATGAGCTGTTCGGCCAGCGCAGCTTCGAGCAGGACCAGGACGTGGCGGCCGGCGATCTCGCCGAAGGCCGGTACGGCCACTTCGTCGACCGCGCCTTCCACGGCGACGGTCATGACTGGGGCGTGTTCTCGCTGTCGCTGCTGTCGCGCACCCCCGAATTCAGGCAGGCCGCGGCCTGACCGTCGCCGTCTGTCTCACCGCATTGAAGATCGAGGTTGAACCATGAGTACTGCTTCGGAATCCGCCAAGGCCGGCAAGCTGGGCTCGGTGGGAACCAATTTCTGGCTGGGCCTGCTGGCCCTGTCGATGATCGTGTTCGGCGTCAACACCGGCGTAGCCACCTGGCAGGGCAGCCGCCTGGCCGGCGCCAGCACCGGCGCGGCCGACCTGCAGGTGTTGTCCCAGCAGCTGGCCAACCAGGGCCGTGAGGCGGTGTCGGGCAACGCGCAGGCGTTCACTGCGTTCAAGGACACCAAGACCCGCATCGAAGGCACGGTGAGCAACCTCAAGGGGCGCTACGGCAACGAGGCCAACGTGGCCGGCCCGCTGGAGCAGCTCAGCCAGACCTGGGAGCCGCTCGGCAAGAGCGCCGGCCAGCTGGTGGCCAGTGAACCGGCGGTGCTGGCGCTGGCCGGCAATGCCAACAACTTCGTCAACGGCGTGCCGGCCCTGCAGGCGCAGCTGAACGAAGTGGTCCGCGCGATGTCGGCCGGCGGCGCGCCCGCCTCGCAGGTCTACAACGCCCTGCAGCAGGTCGTGGTGGTGGGCTCGATGGCCCGCCGTGTGACCGAAATGCGCGCCGGTGGCGCCAATGCCGCTGCCGCCGGCGATGCGCTGGCGCGCGACTCGGTGGTGTTCACCCAGGTGCTCGACGCGCTGCGCAACGGCAACGAGGAACTGGGCATCACCCCGGTCCGCAACGCCGCCGCACTGACCGCGCTGGAGCAGTCGCAGAAGCAGTGGGACACGATGAAGCAGGACGCCGACGCGATCCTGGCCAGCTCGCGCCAGCTGTTCGCCGCGCAGTCGTCGGCCGCCGCCCTGACCGCCGGCGCCGGCAGGATGCTGGACGACAGCAAGAAGCTGTTCGAAGCCTTCTCCTCGTTCGGTTCGGTGCGCGATACGCGGTTGTTCCCGAACTTCTGGCTGGGCGTCATTTCCGGCGCGCTGTCGCTGATCGCCATCGTCGGCTTCGTCAGCAGCACCGTGCGCAGCCGCTCGCGTGAACAGGAACTGCGCTACCAGACCCAGGTGGAGTTCAACAGCCGCAACCAGCAGGCGATCATGCGGCTGCTGGACGAAATCAGCTCGCTGGGTGAAGGCGACCTGACGGTCAAGGCCTCGGTGACCGAGGACATGACCGGCGCGATCGCCGACGCGATCAACTACGCCGTGGACGAACTGCGCCACCTGGTGACCACCATCAACGACACCTCGGCCAAGGTCGCCGTGTCCACCCAGGAAACGCAGGCCACGGCCATGCAGCTGGCCGAAGCGGCCGGTCACCAGGCCAACCAGATCACCTCGGCGTCGGACCGCATCGGCGAAATCGCGTCGAGCATCGAGCAGGTGTCGCGCAACTCGGCCGAATCGGCCGACGTGGCCCAGCGCTCGGTGGTCATCGCCGCCGAAGGTGCCGGCGTGGTGCGCGAAACGATCCAGGGCATGGACCAGATCCGCGACCAGATCCAGGAAACCTCCAAGCGCATCAAGCGCCTGGGTGAGTCCTCGCAGGAAATCGGCTCGATCGTGGAACTGATCAACGACATTTCCGAGCAGACCAACATCCTGGCCTTGAACGCGGCCGTGCAGGCGGCCTCGGCCGGTGAAGCCGGGCGTGGTTTCGCGGTCGTGGCCGACGAAGTGCAGCGCCTGGCAGAACGTACCTCCGGCGCGACGCGACGCATCGAAAACCTCGTCCAGGCCATTCAGGCCGATACCAACGAAGCGGTCAGCTCGATGGAGCAGACCACCGCCGAAGTGGTGTCCGGTGCGCGCCTGGCCGAAGACGCCGGTACCGCCCTGACCGAAATCGAACGCGTGTCCAACGCGCTCAACAACCTCATCAAGAACATCTCGATCGCTGCCCAGCAGCAGTCGGCCGCTGCATCGGACATCACCCGCACGATGGGCGTGATCCGTCAGATTACCGGCCAGACCTCGCAGGGTGCGGGACAGACCGCCGAGTCGATCGGTCATTTGGCACAGCTGGCGGCCGACCTGCGCCGCTCGGTTGCCGACTTCAAGCTGCCGGCGTGAACGACCGGCAGGGCGGAGAGGGAAGGAATCAGCAGATGATGCATCGCCACAATCACCAGCACATCCTGTGCGCGAACCTGCCCGGAGCCCTGGCATGAGCACGCTGCGCGATGCGATGAGCCACGCTGCCCTGGGCTGGGTCAAGCCGGAGCTGGACGAAACTCTGCGCCAGGTCCGGCACGAGGTCGAGTACTTCGTGGAAGACCCCGCTGACGGCGGCCGCATGCGCTTCTGCGCCGGCTACCTGCATCAGGTGCAGGGCACCCTGCGGATGGTCGAGCTGTACGCTCCGGCGATGGTGGCCGAGGAGCTGGAACAGCTGGCCAACGCCATCGGTGCCGGACAGGTGCCCGACCGCGATGAAGCCTGTGCCACGCTGATGCGCGGCAGCGTGCTGCTGCCCGATTATCTGGAGCGCCTGCAGAACGGCCACCGGGATATCCCGATCGTGCTGCTGCCGCTGCTCAATGACATCCGGGCTGCGCGCGCTGCGCCGGGCATCAACGAAAGCGTGCTGTTCGCTTTCGCGCCGGACAGCGCCAGCGCCACCGAAGCCGAACTGGACCACGCGCGCGGCAGCCTGAGCGGCCGCAACCGCGAGCTGCTCGATACCGTGGGCAACGCGGTCAAGGAAGAACTGCTGCGCATCAAGGATGCGCTCGATCTGCACCTGCGCACCAACGGCGAGCCGGTGCAGCTGCAGACCCAGGTCAACGAGCTGGGTGCGGTGGCCGATACCCTCGGCATGATGGGCCTGGGCGTTGCCCGCGGCGTGGTCGTGCAGCAGCGCGATGCGCTGCGCAGCGTGGTCGACGGCGAACAGCAGATCGACGAAGGGCTGCTGCTGGATATCGCCGGCGCGCTGCTGTACGTGGACGCATCGCTGGACGACCAGGTGGCCCACCTCGGGGCCGGCGGCAGTGGCGAGGACGACCCGAGCGCGGTGGAAAACCGCCGCACGGTGGAAGTGCTGGCCCATGAGGCGATCGCCAACTTCGCCGCGGCGCGCGAGCATTTCGTCGCCTTCATCGAAACCAACTGGAGCCACGCGCAGCTGCAGGAAGTGCCGCGCCTGCTGGGCGAGGTGTCCGGCGCGCTGCGCATGCTGGATCTGGCCGTGCCGGCCGACTACCTGCAGGGCGTGCGCCAGTACATTGCCGTTGAGCTGATCGGCAAACAGCGCGTTCCCAGCGGTCGCCAGCTCGACACGCTGGCCGATGCGATGGCCAGCCTGGAGTACTACCTGGAAGCGCTGCGCGAACGCCGTCCCGGTCGCGACGAGATCCTGGACATCACCCGCAGCAGCCTGGAAACCCTGCGTTACTGGCCGTTGCCGGATGCCGGCAGCGCGCCGGCGGATACCAGCGCCGAAGCGCTGCCGGTCGCCGCCGAGCGCATCGATGTGGCCGCGTGGGACGCGCCGTCGATCGAGCCGATCGCGATCGAACCGACCCCGCTCACCGCGCAGGAACCGGTCAGCGTGCCGCCCCCGTTGCCGGACTTCACCTTCGATCCGCTGCCCGCGGCACCCGCGCAACCCGCGCCGTCCGCGCCGGTCGCGCTGGTGTTCAACGCCTCCACCGCACCGGTGGCACCGGACGCGCCGCAGTGGGAGCTGTCCACCGCGCGGCCGCATGATGAGGTCTCACCGGCATCTGCCGCGTTCGATCCGGTGCAGGCCGAAACGCCGACCGCGCCGACCGCATGGAACCTCGTGCCGACGCTGGACAGCGTTGCCGCCGAGGCCGCCGATACCGACACCGCCGATGCGCTGTCGGGGGCCGATGATGTCGATGCCGTGGCCGACGAGATCGTGATCGCCCACAGCGCCGCCGGCTTCGACCCGGTGGCCGCTGAGCATGACGTGCTGGACATCAGCGACGAGCCGATCGAGTTCACCTTCGACGACGACCTGCGCAACGCCGACGACGTGCTGTCGCTGGATGTCCAGGATGCCCAGCGTGTCCAGGAGGCCGCGCACCTGGCCGAACCGGACGCGTTCGATGTGGACGCATTGCCGACCTTCCTGCAGGACACCGCCGCCGGCGGCGCCAGCGATGGCGTTGCCGCGTCCGGCGACATGGACGCGGATGCACCTGCGCCGGTCGAGGACGCTGTCCCCGCCGATGCGCTGCCGGACGACACCCTGGCGGTCGATGTGCCGCTGACCCCGGTCAGCGGCGGCGTGCATGAAGCGGTGATCGGCAAGATCGACCTCGATGACGAATCGGCGCGGTTCCTGGCCGAGCTGGACGCGGCGGCGGCCCAGTTCACCACCCAGCCCGTCGAGACACCGGTCGCGGCCACGCTGGCGCCGGACACCCTTGATACCAGCATCGATGCCGGTTTCGAGGACGATGGCGAAAACATCGACCAGGACATCCGCGACGTCTTCATCGAGGAATTCGACGAGGAACTGGAGAATCTGGGCAACCTGCTGCCGGCATGGCGTGCCGCGCCCGACAATCTGGACCGCCTGCGCCCGATCCGTCGCGTCTTCCATACCCTCAAGGGCAGCGGCCGTCTGGTGGGCGCACGCACCCTGGGCGAGTTCAGCTGGAAGGTCGAAGGCATGCTCAACCGCGTGCTCGACGGCAGCCGCGCGGCCACCCCGGCGGTCGTCGCGATGGTCACCCAGGCCTATGAAGTGCTGCCGCAGCTCAATGCCGCGCTGCGCGGCGACAGCCGCGTGACCGCCGACCTGCAGGCCATGCAGGCCATTGCCGACCGCGTGGCGGCCGGTGAAGAGACCTTCCACGTGCCGCTGCAGCGCCCGGCCCCCGTTGCCGCGCCCGTGGCGGAGAACACGACCGCCGAGACGCCTGTCGAGCCCGCGCTCGAGGTGCTGGCGGACGCCCCGGTCGAGGCCGGTACGCCGGCCAATATCGACAGCGTGCTGCGCGAAATCCTCGAGGCCGAGGTCGACACCCACCTGGCCACGCTGCACGCGTGGCTGGATTCGGCAGCGGCGACCCCGGCGCCGGTGACCGATCTGCTGCTGCGTGCCATGCACACCATGAACGGTGCGTTCGCGATGACCGAGGTGCCGGAGATCACGGCCGTCACCGGGGCTGCCGAATCGTTCATCAAGCGCTCGCTGGCGGCCGGTGAAACGCCGGAGACCGACGGTGTGGCGGCGCTGCGCGATGCCGCCGCCGCGATCACGCTGACCATGAACGCGTTGCAGACCGAGTTCCCGCGCATTCCGGTGCAGCACGACCTGGCCGCACGCCTGCAGGCGCTGGCCGATCGGCTGCCCGAAGCGCGCTGGCCGGCGCTGGTCGACGACGACGCGATCGACGTGGAGACGGCGGAGCTCGATGCGCTCGACGCCGACGCCGACGTCATCGACGCCATCGACGCCGAGCCGGTGGTCGAGGCAGTGAAGAGCGCGGATGCCGATGCGACAGCAATCGATGCACCGTCTGAGGCTGATGCCCATGCTGACGAGCGCATCGAGGACATCGACGCTGTCGCGGTGAGTGACGCCGGACAGAGGGCGGCCGCCGATCCACTGGGCGCGGACGTACTGCCCGACGCCGACGCATCCGTACAGGACGTCGACGCGGCCGGCTTCGCCCGTGCCGATGCGTCCGACGACGTGGATGTGCAGGACGCGGAGCTCGAGGCCGACGGCCTGGTGGTCCTGGATGCGGCAGACCTGGCCGCCGACGAGGCGTCGGTGCTGTCCATCGGCGACCTGACGGGCAGCGACGACCTGTCCCGCTTCCTCGATGAAACATCGCTCCCGGCGGCCCTTGCCACCGGTACGGCCGGCGTCGCGACCGCCAGCGGCGACGACGCCGATGCCGACGTGGTTGTTGCGGTGGATGCCGTGCTGGAGACCGCCGCGAACGACACCGCAGCGGACGGTCTGGACGCGGTCGAGCTCACCGCCGCCGATGACCTGTCGCGCTACTTTGGTGTGGTCCACGACAACGCCGGCGCCGCGCCGGCAGACCACGACGCCACCGATGCCGCGCCGCCGGCGTTCGACGGTGAGGCGTTCAGCGACGAGGAAGAGGACGCCCTCATTGCCGACGCCCATGCCCTGGACGACGTGTTGCCGCCGGTGCCGTCGTTCGGCGAGCCGGTGGATACGCAACAGGCGCTGGATGACGGCCTGACCGTGGTCGATGCGCCGGAGGGCAATGAGGCGCCCGTGGTGGGGGTGATCGGACTCGACGCCAGCAACGATGACGGCGCCGAAGCGGATGCGTTCGCCGATACGCTGGACGACACCGGAACGCAGGAGAGCGCCGCAACGCGCGTCGCGCCCACGCCGTTCTTCGAACTGGAACAGTCCACCGTCGCGATCGATGCATCGGTCGATGCGCCGGCATCCTCCGCGACCCTTGACGCCGACGCCGACGCCGACGCCGACGCCGACCCCGGGCAGGCGCCCACGCGGGTCGATGGGCAGGGTGCCGAGGATGCCGCCGACGCGCTGGACTTCAGCGTGCTCGACCAGGAGCTGGTCGACATCTTCGTGGAGGAGGGCAAGGATCTGCTCGACCACTGCGATGGCCTGATCAGCGAACTGCGCGCCGCGCCGCAGGACCGCGACGTGCTGGCCGGGCTGCAGCGCGATCTGCACACCCTCAAGGGTGGCGCGCGCATGGCCGGGATCAATCCGATCGGTGACCTTGGCCACGGCATCGAATCGTTGCTGGAAGCCGTGGCGGCCAACCGCACCGACATTGACCGCAGCGACGTCCATCTGCTGGAGCGTGGCTTCGACCGCCTGCACCAGATGCTCACCCGCACCGGTGACCACCGCACGGTGGCGATGCCCGACGACCTGATCGCCGCCTTCGAGCAGCGGACCCAGGGCCGTGCGGTCGTGGTCGAGGACGCGCTGCCGGCCGAAGCGCCGGTGGTGGAGGACCGCAACCAGGCCGTGGCCGATGCGATCGCCACACGGGTGGCCGCACCGCTGTCCGCGCCGGTGCCGCTGGAAGTGGTCGGCGACGACGACGCGCTGGCACGTCCGCAGCAGGAACAGGTGCGTGTGCGCGCCGATCTGCTTGACCGCCTGGTCAACCATGCCGGTGAGGTGGCGATCTACCGTTCGCGGCTTGAGCAGCAGCTGGGCGCGTTCCGGGGGGCCATGTCCGAACTGGACCGCACCAACGCCCGTCTGCGCGACCAGCTGCGCCGACTCGACCTGGAAACCGAAGCGCAGATTGTCGCGCGCTACCAGCGCGAGCAGGACCAGGCCGACCACAAGTTCGATCCGCTGGAACTGGACCGCTTCTCCACCCTGCAGCAGCTCAGCCGCGCGCTGAACGAATCGGCGGCCGACCTGGGAGGCCTGCAGGGTGTGCTGGATGATCTGTCGCGCCAGTACGACGTCCTGCTGCAGCAGCAGTCGCGCGTCAGCTCGGAACTGCAGGATGGCCTGATGCGCGCGCGCATGGTGCCGTTCGACGGGCTGGTGCCGCGCCTGCGCCGCGTGGTGCGCCAGGCCGGCCAGGACACCGGCAAGCAGGTGCATGTCACGCTGGAAGGCACCCACGGCGAACTGGACCGCAACGTGCTGGACCGCATGGTCGCGCCGCTGGAACACATGCTGCGCAACTCGGTCGCCCACGGTCTTGAAACGCCGGAGCAGCGCCGTGCCGCCGGCAAGCCGGAAGAGGGCGAGATCGCCATCCGCCTGCGTCGCGAGGGCTCGGAAATCGTGCTGGAAGTGGCCGACGATGGCGCCGGCCTGGACCGTGACGCGATCCGTCGCCGTGCCGAACAGCGCGGTCTGATCGAGGCCGATGCGGTCCTCAACGACACCGAATTGGACGCGATGATCTTCGCCTCCGGCTTCAGCACCGCCGACCAGGTCAGCCAGCTGGCCGGCCGTGGCGTGGGCATGGATGTGGTGCACAACGAAGTACGCCAGCTCGGCGGCTCGGTGGACATCCACTCCGTGCGGGGGCAGGGCGTCACCTTCACGCTGCGCCTGCCGCAGACGCTGGCGGTCACCCAGGCCGTGTTCGTGCAGATCGGTGACACCACCTACGCGGTACCGGTGGCGTCGGTCAGCGGCATCGGCCGCATCTCCCGCGAGCGTTTCGAGTCCACCAGCGCCGGTGTGTACCACTACGGCGGCGAAGAGTTCGCCCTGCACGACCTGGGCACGCTGGTCGGCCAGGCCCAGGCACGCGCCGAAGGCCAGGCCCAGGTGCCGCTGCTGCTGGTGCGCGCCGGCGACCTGCGGGCCGCCGTGGCCATCGACCAGGTGCTCGGCAACCGCGAAATCGTGGTCAAACCGGTGGGTCTGCAGATCGCATCGGTGCCGGGTATCTACGGCGCCACGATCACCGGCGATGGCCGCGTCGTGGTCATCCTCGACGTCGCGCCGCTGGTGCGTCGTTTCCTCGCCAACCCGCACAAGCCGATCGCGGTGACCACCCAGGTCAGCGACCGCGACGTGCCGCTGGTCATGGTGGTGGACGACTCGCTGACGATGCGCAAGGTCACCGGCCGCATTCTGGAGCGCCACAACTTCGAAGTGACCGTCGCCCGCGACGGTGTCGAAGCACTGGAGCGGCTGGAGGAGCGCGTGCCCGATCTGATGCTGCTGGATATCGAGATGCCGCGCATGGATGGCTATGAACTGGCCACCGCGATGCGCGCCGATCCGCGTTACCAGCAGGTGCCGATCGTGATGATCACCTCGCGCAGCGGCGACAAGCACCGCCAGCGTGCGTTCGAAATCGGTGTCCAGCGCTACCTGGGCAAGCCGTACCAGGAACTGGATCTGATGCGAAACGTTTACGACCTGCTGGGGATCGCCCGTGTCCGCGAGTGACTCCCATCCCCTGTTGTCGGTGGCGCTGCTGGCCCGTGACGGTGCGGCGCGCGACCGCCTGCGCGATGCGCTCGGCCACGCCGGTGCGCGCCTGGTGTTCGAGGGCGATCCCAATACCCTGGAGCCACAGGCGCTGCGCGATGCCGATCCGGGCGCGGTGCTGATCGCACTGGAACCGGCCATCGAGGATGCGCTGGAACGCCTGGACCCGGTGCTGGCGTCGCCCTCGCTGACCCTGATCTTCGACGAGGCCGACCTGGCCGCCCGTCGCGACGGCTGGGAAGCCCAGCGCTGGGCGCGTCACCTGGCGGCCAAGCTGCATGGGCACCAGGACGTGCTGCCGCCGGGCTCGGAGCAGGACCACCTGCTGCAGCCCGAACCTGGCCTGCCGACCACCCCGGCGCAGCTGCATGCCGATGCGCCGCTGTCGTTCCACGTGCGCGAGGCGTTCGACGCGGCGACCGAGGTGCCGGCCGACGGTCTCTACCAGGCGCCGTCCGGCATCCGCGAGCCGATGTCGCTGGAAGAAGCGCTGGCCGGGCTGCAGGCACCGCCGGAAACGGTGCCGGCGCCCGTCAACGCGGCGCCGCCGGTGGCGCCGCCCCCGTTGCCGGTGGCCTCCTTTGGCGATCACAGCAGCTGGTCGCTGGTCGATGACCACGGCACGCCTGCTGCAGCGTCCGTCGCCGCCGCTGTGCCGCCGCCTGCGTTCGACAGCGAACGCCTGTCGCTGGTGGCGCTGGAAGCCGACGTGGACCCGGGCAGTGCCGCCCCCGGCGCGGTCCTCGTGCTGGCAGGCATCGGCGGTCCGGACGCACTGCGCCGGCTGCTGGCTGGCCTGCCGGCCACGCTGGCTGCGCCGGTACTGGTGCACATGCGCCTGGACGGCGGCCGATACGGCAACCTGGTCAAACAGATGGCCCGCGTCTCCGCGCTGCCGGTGGTGCTGGCCGAAGCCGCGCAGCCGGTGGAAGCCGGGCAGGTGTACATCCTGTCCGACGACATCGGCGTGACCGTCCACAACCGCGGCCTGCACTTCGTCGCCGATGCCCACGGCGTCCAGGTCGGCGCGCTGCCGCCGGCGCACAGTGCGGTGGTGCTGCTCAGTGGCGCCGATGCCAGTCAGGTCGATGACGTACTCGCGCTGGCCGTGGCCGGTGCCTGGGTGGCCGGCCAGGTGGGTGAGGGCTGCTACGACCCGACCGCCGCCAATGCGGTGGTCGCTGCGGGCATGGAGGCCGGTGAGCCGCAGCAGCTGGCCCAGGTCATCGCCGATCGTTGGGGCGGGGACACGTGAACCACGCCGCCGCCCATTACAGGAACCAGAGCGCATGAGCTACGCCAACAACGACGAAATCCGCGGCGTCCTGATCCAGGCCGGGCATGAGCGCGTGCTGCTGCCCAACGCCACCGTCGCCGAAATGATGTCCAAAGTGCCGGTTGAGACGATCGCCGATGCGCCCGCCTGGCTGGTGGGGCAGATCGCGTGGCATGGCTGGGAAGTGCCGCTGCTTTCGTTCGCGCGCCTGTCCGGGCTCGGCGACGAGCCGGTACATGGCAACAACAAGGTGGTGGTGCTGAAGGCCCTGGGAGGCAATGCGCAACGCCCCTATTTCGCCCTGCTGACCCAGAGCTTCCCGCAGTTGATCTCCGTCCCGCGCGACGGCCTGCTGGCCGACGCCTCCGAGGAAACCCTGCCGCAGGGCGTGCACATGCGTGTGCTGCTGGGCGAGCAGAGCGCACTGCTGCCGGACCTGGACGCGCTGGAAGCAGCGTTGGACCAGGCCCACCCGGTGGCGTGACCGGCAGGCCACGACCGGGGGTCGTGGCACTGCTTACCCCAGATCGCCCAAACGCGCCTGCACGGCCGCAATCGCGGCCAGCCCGGCGGTCTCGGTGCGCAGGATGCGCGGACCCAGCTGCAGGCCCTGGAAGCCGGCCTGCTGCAGTGCCTGGCGGTCGCGCGGCGACCAGCCGCCCTCGGGCCCGATCGCGATCACCACACCGCCGGCCGCCGCCTGCAGGGTGGACAGGCGATGCTCGCCGAGGGGATCCAGGGTCAGCTTGAGCGCCCCGGCGGGCAGGCCGCGTGCTGCATCGAGCAGCGATTGCGGTGCGGCCACGGACGGCACGCGTGCCCGGCCAGACTGGCCGCAGGCCGAGACCACCACGCTGATCCAGTGGGCCAGGCGCTTTTCCGCGCGCGCCGCATCCAGCTTTACTTCGGTGCGTTCGGCGTTCACCGGCACGATGGCATTCACGCCCAGCTCGGTGGCCTTCTGCAGGATCAGGTCCATTTTCTCCCCGCGCGCGATGCCCTGCAGCAGGGTGATGTGCAGCGGCGACTCGTTGGCCACCTCGCGGGCGTCATCGATGCGCACCTGCGCATCGCGCTTGCCTGCTTCGACCAGGCGTGCGGTGTAGTCGTGGCCATCGCCGTTGAACAGCACGCAGGTATCGCCCTCCCGCAGGCGCATCACGCGCACCAGGTGGTTGGCCGCGTCCTCGGGCAGCGACACGGTCTGGCCGATCGCGAGGGCGGTCGGGATGAAGCTGCGGGTCACGCGCATGCGGTGGCGTCCTCGATGGCGGCCAGGGTGGTCTGGGCCAGCAGGTCCAGGTGTTCGTCCTCCACGCAATAGGGAGGCATCCAATACAGCACGTTGCCGAGCGGGCGCAGCACCACCCCGCGCTTCAGCGCGGCGGTGTAGGCGCGCAGCCCGATCCGCGCCTCGGCAGGGAAGGGGGTGTGTCTGTCGCCGTTGCGGGCAAGCTCGAAGGCCACCACCATGCCGGCCTGGCGCACGTCGGCCATGTGGGGATGGTCGGCGAACGGCGCGGCCAGTCGCCGCATCACCTCGGCGGTGCTGCGGTTGCGCGCGATCACATCGTCAGTGGCGAAGATGTCCAGCGTGGCCAGCGCGGCCGCGCAGGCCAGCGGATTGCCCGTATAGCTGTGCGAATGCAGGAAGGCACGCTCGCGCGAGTCATCCAGGAAGGCGTCGTACAGTGCCTGGGTGGTCAATACCGCGGCCAGCGGCAGGAAGCCACCGGTAAGGCCCTTGGACAGGCACAGCAGGTCCGGCATCACCCCGGCCTGTTCGCAGGCGAACAGCGTGCCGGTGCGGCCAAAGCCGGTAGCGATTTCATCGGCGATCAGGAATGCGCCGTTGGCATCGCACAGCGCCCGCGCCCGCTGCAGATACACCGGGTCGTGCATGCGCATGCCGCCGGCGCACTGCAGCCGCGGCTCCAGAATCACCGCGCAGATCTCGCCGGGATGCCGGTCGAACAGGTCGGCCAGGCGGTCGGCGGCCTCATGGGCGCGCTGGGCGGCACTTTGACCGGGCTCGGCCAGATAGGCGTCGGGAGACGGCGCGAACAGCGCTTCGGTGAGGAGGGGCGCATACACCCGGCGGTACAGCGGAATGTCCCCGACCGACAGGGCGCCCAGCGTCTCGCCGTGGTAGCCGTTCTCCAGCGCCACGAAGCGGGTCCGGTGCATCTCGCCGCGGTTGCGGAAGTAATGGAACGCCATCTTCAGCGCCACCTCCACGCCGGCCGACCCGTTGTCGGCGTAGAACACCTTGGCCAGCGGGTCGCGCCCGGGCTGACGCGGTGCGATCGCCAGCAGGCGCTCGGCCAGGGCCACCGCCGGTTCGTGGCTGAAGCCGGCCAGCATCACCTGCTCCAGCTGGGTAGCCTGGTGCGCGATGGCCGCGCCGATGCGGGGCTCGGCGTGACCGAACAGATTGGTCCACCAGCTGCTCACCGCATCCAGGTAGCGGCGGCCATCATGGTCGATCAGCCACGGGCCTTCGCCACGCGCGATCGGTACCAGGGGCAGGGTGTCGGGGTGCTCGCGCATCTGGGTGCACGGGTGCCACAGCACAGCCAGGTCGCGTTGCCGCCACCGGTCGGCCAGCGTGAGGGGGGCTGGGTCTGCTAGCATTTCGGGCTCATGAACACGTTTTCACCTGCACACATTCTATCCAAGAGCCTGTTCGCATGAGCCGTCGCCTGCCCATCATCCACCAGATCACGGACGAGGAAAGCGGGCCCTTCCAGCGCCAGCACCTGGACCTGGAATTCTCCAACGGCGAACGCCGCCGTTTCGAGCGTCTGGTCAGCCGGGGCCACGGCGCGGTGGTCGTGGTGCCGATGCTCGACGAGGAGACCGTGCTGCTGGTGCGTGAATACGCGGCCGGCGTGCACCGTTACGAGCTCGGCCTGGTCAAAGGGCGCATCGATGCCGGGGAAAGCCCCGAGCAGGCCGCCGACCGCGAACTGAAGGAAGAGGCGGGGTACGGTGCCCGCCGCATTGATGTGCTGCGCGCGATGACGCTGGCGCCGACCTACATGAGCCACCAGTCCTGGCTGGTGGTGGCCCGCGACCTCTATCCCGAACGCCTGGTCGGCGACGAACCCGAGGAGCTGGAAGTGGTGCCCTGGAAGCTGGCCGATCTGGACCAGCTGATGCTGCGCGAGGACGTCTCCGAAGGCCGTTCGCTGGCGGCGTTGTTCATCGCCCGCGAGTGGCTGGGACGTCGGGAATGATCAAACTCACGACGGATCTGCGCGAAACCGTCATCGCCATCGCCCAGGACGCCGCCGCCGCCATCATGGGGGTGTATGCCACTGAGTTCGATGTGGAGATCAAATCCGATCGCAGCCCGCTCACCGCGGCCGACCTGGCCGCCAACCAGGTGATCGAGCGCGGCCTTGGCCAGCTCACTCCGGACCTGCCGATCCTGTCCGAGGAATCGGCGCAGGTGCCGTGGGAGGTGCGCCAGCACTGGGGTGCCTATTGGCTGGTCGATCCGCTCGACGGCACCCGCGAGTTCGTCAAGCGCAACGACGAGTTCAGCGTCAACATCGCGCTGATCTACCAGGGGGCGCCGGCCTTCGGCGTGGTGCTGGCGCCGGTCAGTGGCACGGTCTGGCATGCGATGCGTGGTGAGCTGGCGTATCGCCGCGACGGCATGCGCGACTCGGTGCTGCGCACCCGCACGCCGGCCGTGCCCCCGCTGAAGGTCGCCGCCAGCCGTTCGCACCGCAGCCCGCAGACGCAGGCGCTGCTGGACCGGATGGGCGGGATCGAGCTGGTCGCACAGGGCTCGTCGCTGAAATTCTGCCGGCTCGCCGAGGGCACGCTCGACGTCTACCCCCGGTTGGGACCGACCGCCGAATGGGACACCGCCGCAGGTCAGTGCGTGCTGCACGCCGCCGGTGGTGCGGTGCTGTCGGCGGCCACCGGCAAGCCGTTCCGCTACAACCGCCGCGACACCCTGTTGAACGGCGACTTCATCGCGCTGGGCGATACCCGCCTGCCGTGGCGCGACTGGTTGCCTGCCTGACCCCATCGGAGAACCCCGCATGACCCCCAGTGCCGAACTGGACCGCCTGCTGCAGATCATGGCGCGCCTGCGCGATCCCACGCAGGGGTGCCCGTGGGACCTGCAGCAGGACTTCGCCAGCATTGCCCCGTATACCGTCGAGGAGGCCTACGAAGTGGCCGACGCGATCGACCGCGGCGACCTGGACGACCTCAAGGACGAACTGGGCGATCTGCTGCTGCAGGTGGTCTTCCACGCACAGATGGCCAGCGAGCAGGGCGCGTTCGCCTTCGCCGACGTCGCCCGTGCGATCAGTGACAAGATGCAGCGGCGTCATCCGCACATCTTCGCCGACGTGGAGGTCGACGACGCCGACCAGGTCAACCTGAACTGGGAGGCGATCAAGCGTGCCGAACGCGCGGCCAAGGGCCACACCGATACCTCCGCGCTGGCCGGCATTTCGCGTGGCCTGCCCGAGTGGCAGCGGGCGGTGAAGCTGCAGGCCCGCGCGGCCCGGGTCGGCTTCGACTGGCCCGACCCGCAGCCGGTGCTGGACAAGGTGCGCGAGGAACTGGACGAGGTGGCGGCGGAATTCGCCCGCGGTGATGTCCAGGCCAACCACGCGCGCCTGCAGGAAGAACTCGGGGACCTCCTGTTCGTCTGTGCCAACCTGGCCCGGCACGCCAAGGTCGATGTCGGCGCGGCGCTGCGCCAGGCCAACCACAAGTTCGAGCGCCGCTTCCGCGCGATGGAGGCGCAGGCCGCCGCCGCCGGGCAGCGCATGGACGCGCTGGACCTGGAGGCGCAGGAGCGCCTCTGGCAGCAGGCCAAGCGCGACGAAGCGACATCGTGAACACGCTGCTGCTGTTCGTACTGACCGCCGTGGCCGAAATCGTCGGCTGCTACCTGCCGTGGCTGTGGCTGCGCAAGGACGGCAGTGCGTGGCTGCTGCTGCCGGCAGCGGCCAGCCTGGCCCTGTTCGCCTGGCTGCTGACCCTGCATCCGGTCGCCAGCGGCCGCGTCTACGCCGCCTACGGGGGCGTCTACATCGGCACTGCGCTGATGTGGCTGTGGCTGGTGGACGGCATTCGTCCCAGCCGCTGGGATCTGCTTGGCGTCGCCCTGTGCCTGGCCGGGATGACGGTGATCATGTTTGCCCCCCGCGGCAGCTGAACCGGGTGTCGCAGCGCAACTGACCGTACAATCGGGACATCACAGGGAAAGGAGTTTCCGATGTTTCCGACCATGCTGTTCTCGCTGGTGCTTGCCTTCGTGGCCGTCGTCATCCTGTTCAAGGCCGTGCGCATGGTGCCGCAGGGCTACGAGTGGACGGTCGAGCGCTTCGGCCGCTACACCCACACCATGTCCCCCGGCCTGCATTTCCTGATTCCGATCGTCTACGGCGTCGGTCGCAAGGTGAACATGATGGAGCAGGTGCTGGACGTGCCCAGCCAGGAAGTGATCACCAAGGACAACGCCGCGGTGCGCGTGGACGGCGTGGTGTTCTTCCAGGTGCTCGACGCGTCCAAGGCGGCCTATGAAGTGGCCAACCTGGAAGTGGCGATGATCGCGCTGGTGCAGACCAACATCCGCACCGTGATCGGATCGATGGACCTGGACGAATCGCTCAGCCAGCGCGAGGTGATCAATGCCCAGCTGCTGAGCGTGGTCGATCATGCCACCAACCCGTGGGGCGTGAAGGTCAACCGCATCGAAATCCGCGACATCCAGCCCCCGCGCGACCTGCTCGACGCGATGGCTCGGCAGATGAAGGCCGAGCGCGAAAAGCGCGCGCAGATTCTGGAAGCCGAAGGCTCGCGCCAGTCCGAGATCCTGCGTGCCGAAGGCGAGAAGCAGGCGGCCGTGCTCGAAGCCGAAGGCCGCAAGGAAGCCGCGTTCCGCGATGCGGAGGCGCGTGAGCGCCTGGCCGAGGCCGAAGCCAAGGCGACCGAAATGGTGTCCGACGCGATCGCCAAGGGCGACGTGCAGGCGATCAACTACTTCATCGCGCAGAAGTATGTGGAGGCGTTCAAGGAACTGGCGACCTCGCCGAACCAGAAGCTGGTGCTGATGCCGATGGAGGCCAGTGGCGTGATCGGATCGATCGCCGGTGTGGCCGAACTGGCCAAGGAAGCGTTCGCCAAGCAGGAAGAGAAGAAGGCCGCGCGCGCGGTGCCGCCGCGGATCGGAGGCTGACATGCGCTGGGAGGTCGTAGGCTGGGGCGCGCTGGCATTGGTGCTGTTTGCGGCCGAAGCGCTGGCCCCGGGGGCGTTCATGCTGTGGATCGGCATCGGGGCGGCGGCGGTGTTCGTGCTGGTGGCCGTGTTCGCCGACATTCCGCTGCTGTGGCAGGTGGTCGCGTTCGTGCTGCTCAGCGTGGTGTCGATCCAGTGCTACCGGCGCTGGGGGCGCTCCCACGATCGGCAGAGCGACGCGCCGTTGTTGAACCGGCGTGCCGAACAGCTGGTGGGGCGGGTGGTGCTGCTGGACCAGCCGATCGTCGCCGGCAAGGGCCGCGCCAAGGTCGACGACGCGTTCTGGGTGGTGGATGGCCCGGACCTGCCGGCCGGGAGCGCGGTACGGGTGGTGGCGGTGGCGGGCATGACGCTGAAAGTGCAACCGGTCTGAGCAGGCTGCGGCGGCGCATTCCGCACCGCCGCAGGCGTTGTGAAGACGGTTCTGGGATAATGGCGCTCTTGCCTTCATTCCCCCGGAACCGGTCATGACCCAGAAGACGCTTCTCAACGACACCCACCGCGCACTCGGCGCCAAGATGGTCGATTTCGGTGGCTGGGACATGCCCATCCACTATGGCTCGCAGCTGGACGAACACCACCTCGTGCGTGCCGACGCGGGCATGTTCGACGTCAGCCACATGACCGTGGTCGATCTGCGCGGCGCGCAGGTCAAGCCGTTCCTGCGCCGCCTGCTGGCCAACTCGGTGGACAAGCTCAAGGCCACCGGCAAGGCGCTGTACTCGTGCATGCTCAACCCGCAGGGCGGGGTGATCGACGACCTGATCGTCTACTACCTGGCCGACGACTTCTTCCGCATGGTGGTGAACGCCTCCACCCGCGAGAAGGACCTGGCCTGGATCCGTGAACAGGCGGCCGCCTTCGACGTGCAGGTCACCGAGCGCGACGACCTGGCGATCATCGCCGTGCAGGGCCCCACCGCACGCGCGCGCGTGATCGGCCTGGCCGCGGAGGGCGACCGCGCCGCATTGAACACGCTCGGCCGTTTCGCCGCGATCGAGGCGACCGCCGCCAGCGGTGCGCCGCTGTTCGTGGCGCGCACCGGCTACACCGGTGAGGACGGGTTTGAAATCCTGATTCCGCAGAGCGACGTGGTCGCCTTCTGGAACGCCCTGGCGCAGGCCGGCGTACGTCCGGCCGGGTTGGGCGCGCGCGACACGCTGCGCCTGGAAGCCGGCATGAACCTGTATGGCCAGGACATGGACGAGCAGATCACCCCGTACGAAGCCGCCCTGGCCTGGACCGTGGCGCTGGACGAAGGCCGCGACTTCATCGGCCGCGAGGTGCTGGAAGCGCAGAAGGCGGCGGGCGACGCACGCCAGCTGATCGGCCTGGTGATGGACGAGAAGGGCGTGCTGCGCCACGGCCAGGCGGTACTCACCGCCAGCGGCCAGGGCGAGATCCTGTCCGGCACCTTCTCCCCGACGCTGGGCAAGGGCATCGCGTTCGCCCGCGTGCCGGCCGGTGAGCTGGGCCAGGTGCACGTGGACATCCGCGGCAAGCAGGTCCCGGTGCGCGTGGTGAAGTTCCCGTTCGTGCGCGAAGGTCAGGCCCAGCCCGGCGTGCTGGTCGAGGCCTGATCCAGCAGTTTCCGGCGCGCGGTTGCCCAGCGGCCCGCGCCGGTTGGTTACACTACCCCCGTTTCCCGAACCCCTGAATTTTCTCGGAGCAGTTCCATGAGCGAGATCCCCGGCGACCTCAAATTCCTCAAGTCCCACGAGTGGGCGCGCGTCGAAGGCAATGGCCGCGTCACCGTCGGTATTTCCGACCATGCCCAGGGCCTGCTTGGCGACCTGGTCTACGTCGAGCTGCCCAACGTCGGCGACACGGTCAAGGCGGGCGAGCAGGCCGCCGTCGTCGAGTCGGTGAAGGCCGCCTCGGACGTGTACAGCCCGATCACCGGTACCGTGGTCGAGGTCAACAGCGCGCTGTCGGACAAGCCGGAAACCATCAACGAAGATGCGTACGGCGAAGGCTGGATCTTCGTGGTGGAAGTGACCGGCACCGACGAGTTGAACGAGTTGCTGGCGCCGGACGACTACGCCGAGCTGCTGGAGAACGAGGATCACTGATCCTGCGTCGCTCCCAGGAACGGCCGCCTTGTGCGGCCGTTTTTTTTTGGGCTGTTCTCCCGCGGACGGGAAAACGAACGGCATGCACCGGCGCGGCGGCGTTAGCGAGGCGTGATGATGTTGCGGTGTGCGCGCGCTGCCGGCGCGTTCCGCGTCGGCTCATGCCGTCGGGTTGGGAACCCATCGCGACGGGTCATGAGCATGCCGATGCGCGTCGCCGCACATCGACATGCGGTCGCAGGACGACCGCTGGCGACCTGCCGAAGGTGCGATCGCGCCGACACTGCGCGGCAGAAAGTTTGCGCATTTGCGTCAATCGGGTAGTAAAAAGCGCAGCCGGATGTGAAAACTTTTCCGACGGATTTTGCCCCTTTGTTGGCAGCCGGTCAGACAGGCGCGCCGCTGCTCGCACACCTGCCTGTGCGCATGCCGCCACCCGGGGTGTGTTTCGCGAAAGTGCTTCTTTTAAGTTGTTTTTGTTTCAGGGCTTGCCGCCGACAGGGCATCGGCGTGTCCGTTGGTGTGGGCATGACGTGTCGGTACGGGGTGTCCAACGGGTGCTCGGCGCAGCGCGTCGGACGTGTCCGGTGTGAAAATTTTTCGCCGGGGTTGTTGACAGTGAAAAAAAGCGTGATTAGGTTTCGCCAAGCAGACCTTGCCTGCCAAGAGAGTGAGCAGAATCGACATCCAGTCGCGAAGCACAACCAGGACATCCACCTTGCATCCGATGACGGTGGAGTCGGCTTCGCTTCCTTCGGTGAAATGCAAGGGCACCCCTGATCCGACACCTGCCTGGCCGATCCCGGTAGGTGTCCCCGTATCCGTCACGACGCGCATGACGCGACGGCGGTCCCCGCAACGCAGCAACGGCGGGTTTGCTTTACCTGGGCGTTTCAACTCCATAGATCACTGACGAGGAGCCATCCCATGGCAACCAAGAAAGCTGCGAAGAAAAAGCCGGCCGCCAAAAAGGCAGCCAAGAAGGTCGCTAAGAAGGCGACTGCCCGTAAAGCCGTGAAGAAGGTCGCCAAGAAGGCGGCGGCCAAGAAGACGGTGAAGAAGGCCGCCAAGAAGGCGACCGCCCGCAAGGCAGTGAAGAAGACAGCCGCCAAGAAGGCGGTCAAGAAGGTAGCGAAGAAGGCGGCTGCCAAGAAGACCGCGAAGAAGGCAGTGAAGAAGACGGCGAAGAAGGCCGTCCGGAAGGTCGCCAAGAAGGCGGCTGCCAAGAAGACCGCGAAGAAGGCTGTCCGCAAGGTAGCCAAGAAGGCGGCGGCCAAGAAGGCCACCCGCAAGACGGCGAAGAAGGCCGTCAAGAAGGTAGCCAAGAAGGCTACGGCGAAGAAGGCCACCGCCAAGAAGGCGGTCAAGAAGGTTGCAAAGCGCAAGCCGGCAGCCCGCAAGAAGAAGGCTGCCCCGGTCGCCCTGCCGGCAACCCCGGCACCGCTGATCTAAGCGTTTCCCGATAGCCGCACCTGAAACTCCTTCCCCGGCAGCCCAGCGGGGAGGGAGTTTTTTTATGGGTGCGTTTCCGGCCGGTGCCCACAGAAAAAAAGGCGGCCAAGTGGCCGCCTTTTTCCAACGAGAGGTCGCTGCGATCAGTGCGGCGAGGCCACCGCACGGTTGGACGAAACGCCCTTGCGCTTGTTCTGCGGGGCGGCATCTTCGGCCATCAGGTTGTCGCTGCCGAAGTCGGTATCCACGTCCAGCCAACGCTGGCTGGGCAGGCCCATCGCTGCGTCGAGCACGGTCGGCAGCAGGCCGCTGGGCAGGCTGCTTTCACCGTTCCACATGATGGCAATGCCGAGGTCGCGTTCCGGCACCAGCGCAACCAGCCCACGGTAGCCCTGCACCGCGCCGGCATGGAACACCACTTCATGGCCGGCGTAATCGAAGTTGCGCCAGCCCAGTGCGTAGCCGGCCGAATGCAGGCGTTCGCGGCGCCAGCCGGAGCGCATTTCGCCCGGGGTGCTGATCAGGGTGGAGTGCAGGGTGGCCAGCAGCGGCGCAGGCAGCACGTCGGGCCGGTGTCCGGTGTGGGCCAGCAGCCACTGCGCCATGTCGCTGGCGCTGGCATTGACGCCGGCCGCCGGTGCCAACCGGTAATAGGTGGGCTTGGGGGTCAGGGCAACCCAGCCGTTGCGGCTGCGCACATGCGGACGCGCCCAGCGCGAGCTGGCCTGGATGCCGGCCAGGCCGAGGCTGGCGTCATCCATGCCCAGCGGCTTGAACAACCGACGCTCGACGGACTGTTCGTAGAAACTGCCGGAGGCGGCGTAGACCACGTCGCCGATCAGACTGAAGGCAACGTTCTGATAGGCGTAGCACTCGCCCGGCTGGCACTTGAGCGAGGTCGAGGCCAACTTGTGGGTCAGCGTGTAGTACTCCGCGTTGGCTTCCACGTCGCGGTCGTATGCGTTGTAGGGCAGGCCGACCCGATGGCTGAGCAGGTCGGCCACGGTCAGCCGCTCGGTTGCTTCCGGCGAGTTCAGCCGGAAGCCGGGGACGTAGTCGGTGACCTTGCTGTCCCAGCGCAGGGTGCCGTCGTTGACCAGCAGGCCGGCCATCGTACCGGCGAAGGCCTTGGACAGCGACGCGAGGCGGAACACGGTATGCGCGTCGACCTGCTGCGGATTGTTGACGTCGGTAACGCCGTAGCCCCGCGCGCTGAGCACGCGGCCGCCCTGGACGATCGCCACGGCCATGCCGGGGACGCGCTCGCCATAGGTGAGCTGCTGGGCCATCGATTCGATTGCCGCGACATTGAAGCCCGGTGCGGGCGGCAGTACCTGCCGCGCGGCCGGCGCGGCGCGATACGCGGCCGGCTGGGTGTGCGGCACGTTGGCCGGGACGCTGTTCTCGATGTTGACGGGGAACGCGGACGGCGAGGCACTGGGGGTCTGTGCAGTGGAAGACATTGCGATGGGCATCAACATGCCCAGCAACCCGGTTGCCGCCGAACGGATCGGTCGGCGCCTGCTGTTCTGATTCATCGTGTAGGGCCCGTGCGCGACTGCTGTAAGGGATTCTAGCGCCGCTTTTCCTCATTGCACAAACGAAGCGAAGATGAATACGTATCGCATTGAAAATGCGTGGGTTTTTGCGCTGCTCCGACGGTCCGTGCCGCCGACGCGGCGGGGCCCTGTTCAGCGTGATCCCGCGTCCTGGCGCAGCCACTGCGCGGCCCGTTCGGCGATCATCAGGGTGGGGGCGTTGGTGTTGCCGCTGATCAGGCTGGGCATCACCGCAGCATCGACCACCCGCAGCCGCTGGGTGCCGTACACCCGCAGCATCGGGTCGACCACGGCATCGGCATGCTGGCCCATCGCACAGGTGCCGACCGGGTGGTAGATGGTCTCGGCCTTGGCACGGATGAACGCGGCCAGGGCCGCATCATCCAGATCGTCGCGGGCAGGAAAGACCGGGGCGCCGCGCCACGGATCGAACGCGGGCTGGGCCAGGATCTGCCGGGACAGCCGGGCGCACTCGATCATCATCCGCAGGTCGTGGCCGTCCGCATCGCCAAGGTAGTTGGGCTGCAGTCGTGGCGGCGACCGCGCGTCGGCATCGCGCAGGTACAGCCTGCCGCGGCTGCGCGGATGCAGCGGGCACGCATGCAGGGTGTAGCCATCACCGGGCAGGCGATGGCGGCCGTGGTTGTCGAGCATGGCCGGCACGAAGTGGAACTGCACGTCGGCGCGTGCGTCCGGCGCCAGTGCCGAGCGGGCGAAGCCGCCGGCCTCGGCCAGGTTGCTGGTGCCGGCACCGCGATGGCCGCGCAGGAAGTAGTCGATGGCGATGCGCAGCTCGTTGCTGCGGTCGTAACTCACCCCGGGATGGGTGTGCACGACCGTGCAGATATCCAGGTGGTCCTGCAGATTGCCACCCACCCCGGGCAGGTCCACGCGCGGGGTGATGCCGTGGCCGCGCAGTGCGTGGGCGGGACCGATCCCGGAGAGCATCAGCAGTTGGGGCGAATGGATGGCGCCGGCGCTGAGGATCACTTCGGCCGATGCGGTGGCATGTCGATGCTCCCGGCCACGCCGGTAGTGCACGCCGGTCGCGGTGGTGCCGGCGAAGCTCAGCGCCACCGCCTGGGCGCCGGTGAGCACGGTGAGGTTGCGCCGTGCACGCGCCGGGCGCAGGTAGGCGGTGGCACTGGAGCAGCGGGCGCCATCGCGCTGCGTGACCTGATACAGGCCGACGCCGAGCTGGTCGACGCCATTGAAGTCATCGTTGGGCGCATGGCCCGCCTGCACGGCGGCGGCCAGGAACACGGCCGAGAGCGGGTTGTGGTGGCGCAGGTCGGACACCGACAGCGGTCCGGCATCGCCGTGCAGCGCGCTGGCGCCGCGGCTGTTGGCCTCGCCATGCAGGAACCACGGCAGCACCTGCGCCCATTCCCAGCCGGTGGCGCCGGCAGCCGCCCAGCCGTCGTAGTCGGCCGGCACGCCGCGGATGTAGCACATCGCATTGATCGCGCTGGATCCGCCCAGCACCTTGCCACGCGGCCACCACAGGCGCCTGCCGTCCAGGGCGGGCTCCGGCTCGGTGTCCAGGTTCCAGTTGATGCGCCGGTTGTTGACCAGCCGCGCCAGGCCGGCCGGCATGTGGATGAAGGGGTTGCGGTCGGCCGGGCCGGCTTCGAGCAGCAGCACCTGGCACTGCGGGTCGGCACTGAGCCGGTTGGCCAGTACACAGCCGGCCGAGCCGGCGCCGACGATGATGTAGTCGTACCTGTCCCGTGCCAATGCCAGCAGCTCCCCGATGGTGTACCCCGGAGCATAGGGCAGACGGACGGTGAACGGGTCGGGCGGTGTGGGCCGGGCAGCGCTACGCGGGTGCGGCGGTCGGCTACTGGCGATGTTGCGGTGCATCGTTTACCTTGCGCGCTTTGCCGCCCGGAGTTCCCACGATGCTGCCGTTTCGACGCCGCCTGAGCGCGGAGCGGGTGCGATGACCGCCGTGGCCACGCCGGTGCGGGGATCGGGGCTGCGCGATGCGCTGCGCCAGTCGCCGCCGCTGATCTGGGCATCGGTGTACTTCTTCTGCCTGCTGAGCGGCTATTACGTGCTGCGCCCGGTACGCGAGGCGATGGCGGCCTCGGCGGACCTGCAGACATTGTTCCCGTCCGGGCTGATCGCATGGTTCGCCGGCCACGGCATTGCGCTGCAGGACTTCGTGCTGCAGTTTCTGTTCACCTGCGTGTTCCTGATCATGCTGGTGATGCAGCCGCTGTACGGTGCGCTGGTGAGCCGCTATCCGCGGCGGGTGTTCCTGCCGGTGGTGTACGGGTTCTTCATTGCCACGCTGCTGGGCTTCTATGTGCTGTTCGACAGTGGGGTGCCCGGTCGCGGGATGGCGTTCTTCTTCTGGATCACGGTGTTCAACCTGTTCGCGGTGGCGGTGTTCTGGAGCTTCATGGCCGATGTGTTCTCCAACACGCAGGCACGTGCGTTCTACGGCTACATCGGCGCGGCCGGCACCATCGGGGCCTTTCTTGGCCCGATCATCACGTCGGCGCTGGTGCAGCGGGTGGGCATCGCCAACCTGATGCTGGTCTCGGCCGGCTTCCTCGGTGTATGTCTGTTCTGCATCTGGCGGCTGCGCCTGTGGGCGGTGGCGCGTGAGCGGGATCAGCAGCTGGTGTCGGGCGAGACGCCGATGGGCGGAAGCGTGCTGGACGGCCTGAAGCTGATCGCGCGCGAGCCGCTGCTGCGCTGGCTGGCGCTGATGGTGCTGTTCGGCGTGGGCATCGGGACGCTGTTGTACAACGAGCAGGCCGCGATCGTGCGCCGGCTGTACACCGACCCTGCGGCCAGTACGGCATTCTTCTCGCGGGTGGACCTGGCGGTGAATGCGCTGACGCTGCTGATGCAGTTGGGGCTGACCCGGTGGCTGTTGTCGCGTTACGGGATCGCGCCGGCATTGTTGATCCCGGGCTTTGCGATCATCGTGGGCTTCTCGGTGCTGGCGGCTTCGCCGCTGCCGCTGCTGGTGGCGATGGTGCAGGTGATGACGCGGGCGAGCGAGTTTTCGCTGGCCAAGCCGGCACGCGAGACGCTGTACACGCGGGTGGACCGCCAGTGGCGGTACAAGGCCGGTGCGGCGATCGATACGGTGGTGTACCGCGGCGCGGACCTGGGCTTTGCGTGGGTGCACAAGGGGCTGTCGCTGTTCGGCTCGCACGTGCTGTTTGCGGGGGGGCTGGTGGTGGCCGGGCTGATGACCTTTGCCGCGTTCGGCCTGCTGCGCGAAGAAAAGAAGCTGCCGGCCGAGCGCCCGGAGTAAGCTCTCCCCATCCTTCCGAGGCCTGCCCATGTACTGGACCGCACTGATCCTGACCCTGGTGGTCGCCCTGCTGCACGTGTACTTCCTCGTGCTGGAAATGTTCCTGTGGACGCGCCCACTGGGCCTGAAGACGTTCCGCAACACGCCGGAGAAGGCCGAGACCACGCGCGTGCTGGCGGCCAACCAGGGGCTGTACAACGGCTTCCTGGCAGCCGGCCTGTTCTGGGGCCTGTTCGATCACCTGCCGATGCTGGTCAACTTCATGCTGGGCTGCGTGATCGTGGCCGGCTGCTACGGCGCCTACAGCGTCAACAAGCGGATCTTCTTCATCCAGGCCGTCCCGGCGATCCTGGCCGCGATCGCCTGGCATTTCGTGCCGGCGTAAGCGAGGTCGCCGGTAGGTGCCGACCGTTGGTCGGCACAGCCAGAGCCAAAGCCCGCATCTGGATTCTCCCCGGCTTGGCTGGCGGGCGTGTCCCGTACCCTCATTCCCGCCGGCCACGCCCGGGAGAATGCGGATGAGGGCTGTGGCTGTAGCTCTGGCTCTGGCTCTGGCGTTGAAAGGCACAGAGCGTGCCGACCAGCGGTCGGCACCTACCGATCGGTGAGGTGACCGGTGGTTGGAGCGTTCCGCGAACGGTCCTGCGGTGAGAGCCACATCTGGATGCGGGCGCTGAAGACCGGTGTGCCGGCGGTGTCGCGGATATGGACGTCCACGGGCAGGGTGTAGCCGCTGTCGGCCGCGATGATCGGCTGGGCGGGTGTGGCGACGGCGTGCTGGGTGCCCGTGGCCTTGGCGAGGTACTGCACTTCCATGCCCTTCGGAATCCAGCGCATGCCGCGCGGCAGCGAGGCGTCGACCATCAGCCCGGCGGTGAGTTCGGCCAGGTTGCACAGTGCGATGGCGTGGACCGTGCCGATGTGGTTGGTGACCCTGCGCCGGTGCGCGATGTGGCCCTCGCAGCGACCGGGTTCGAGCACGGTGATGCGCGGGGCGATGCTGGCGAAGTAGGGCGCCTTGAAACACACCGCGCGCGTGAACAGCCATTGGCCTGCGGGCCAGCGCTGCATGCGACGGTACAGGGTGAGCAGTGGAGCGGACATCGGGGTCTCCTGGAAAGCGGCCGGGCGCCGCTGCAATGAAAAACGGCGGACCGAAGTCCGCCGTTTCCGTTCACGTCGATGCAGGCATCACGCCGCTTCCGAGCGTGCGTCCTTGCGCTCGCGGTCGTAGTAGCTGGCCGCGCGCAGCTCGTGCGGATCGAAGTCGTCCACGGTGATGGTTTCCAGCGTCAGCGCGCGGAGTTCTTCCAGCAGGGTGCGCTCGTCCTGGGTGATGACGCCCTCGGCCACGGCTTCGTCCAGCTGGGTGGTGAAGTCCAGGGCTTCGATGCCCTTGGTCTTGACCGCCTTGATGAACTTGCGCTCGACCGGCTCGGCCATGATCGCCTTGGACAGGTAGCTGTTGATGCGGCCACCCGGGTTGTTGTCGCACGGCGTCAGGAACACGCCGTTGGCCAGGCGGTCGCGGGCTTCGTTGGGCGCCATGAGCAGCGCGGCGACGCGGTGACCCAGGCGGTCGCCCGGAGCCTCGGCGCGGCGGCCGAACGGGAAGATCAGCGCCCACATCAGCCAGCCGATCGGACGGATCGGGAAGTTGCGCAGCGCGGCCGACAGCGACTCCTCGATCTTGTGCACGCTGTCATGGAAGGCCCAGGCCAGCAGCGGCTGGTCGGTGGCCGGCGCACCTTCGTCGTGGTAACGCTTGAGCATGGCGCTGGTCATGTAGATGTGGCTCAGCACATCGCCCAGGCGACCGGACAACGACTCCTTGAACTTCAGCTTGCCGCCGAGGGTCATCATCGAGATGTCGGCCATCAGCGCCAGGTTGGCCGAGTAACGGTCCAGCTTGCGGAAGTAGCGGCGGGTATAGGCATCGCCCGGGGCGGCACCGAACCGGGCGCCGGTCAGGCCGAACCAGAACGAGCGGACGGCGTTGGAGATGCCGAAGCGGATATGGCCGAACAGGCTGCGGTCGAATTCCTGCAGGCCGGCACGGGTGTCCGGATCCTGCGCGGCCTTCATTTCCTCAGCACCCACGGGTGGCAGAGGATCGCACCC